>JBFYNT010000108.1:0-9085 GCA_041304225.1 Candidatus Aminicenantota bacterium | reverse complement strand
AGGCGAGGTGGACGTCGTCGACCTTGTGGGCGGCGATGAGGGCCTCCATCTCGGACTCGGCCTCGATGGGGATGCCCTTGGGATAGAGCTTGCCGGCCAGCTCCGCGGGGTACTTACGGCCGTCGATGTCCGGGATCTGCGTCGCCGTGAAGGCGACCACCCGGTAGTCCGGATTGTCCCGGAAATAGGTGTTGAAGTTGTGGAAGTCGCGCCCTGCGGCGCCCAGGATAAGGACCTTCTTCATCGCGTTGCTCCTTTCTCAATATAGAAAAACTTCTCCGTCCATAAATTCCAAAACTCTTCAATTGTAAAGAAACGAGCGTAAAGTATAGCCCAATAAGGGCTTTAAATCAATCAAGGATGGGAAGGCCGTTATCGGGGCTTGCCGGAGGGCGAGATCTTTCGCCCGGGGGCCCTCTTGGCGACCCCCCCCTGGAGGCGGGGAGGGGGGGGCTGCCGGCGGGTCTTCTGCCAGGCGGGCTTCTGGCGGCGGTTGACGGGATGGGACATGGCGCACCTCTACAATTCGACGATCTCCGCGGTCAGGGCGGCGGGGTCGAGCAGCGCGACGGTCGCCTTCCGCCTGAGCCAGCCCGAGGCCTCGCCGGGGTTGATCAGGAGGACCCCGGCCCGGCGCTCGACGAGGGGCCTGTGGGTGTGTCCGAAGACCAGGACGTCGCAGGTCCTCGCCGCCAGGTACCCCTCGACGGCGGAATCGAGGTGGCAGACGAGGAAGCGGAGCCCGGCATGCTCGAACCTCAGGGGAGATTCGGCGATCTCCCCCAGCCCCCGGAAGGCCAGGGCCAAGCCGGCCCTCTCGCCGTCGCAGTTGCCGTAGACCGCCTTGACCGGGGCCCTCAGGTTGCGGAGCTCCTCGGCCGTGAAGGGGGCCACGAAGTCGCCGGCGTGGACGACCAGGTCGCATCCGGCGTCCTCGAACAGGCGGACCGCCTGGCGGACCCGGATGAGGTTGTCGTGGGTGTCGGACAGGATGCCGATCATGATCGTCCATCTTATTATAATTAAAACAACGAGTTGCGCAAACTGAAACACGCCTGGGAAGATCGGCCGCGAGAAATCCCAGGGATTTCTCCGCGTTTCCTTCCGGAAACGCCATATTGACTATTCGAGGCGATTTGCTTAATATAGAACGGCTTTTAAAGGCGAACGATAGGCGCGTAGCTCAGTGGGAGAGCGCTTCCCTGACACGGAAGAGGCCGTGGGTTCAATCCCCTCCGCGCCTACCACTTTCGACTCAAGCGGTCAGAATTCAAGGGGCCGTCGTTCCGGCCGGATTGGATCTCCCGCCCAGGGGAACGGCAATAGAGCATGAGCGACGATAAACATACTCCGATCGAGGTCCTGAGACACAGCGCGGCCCATCTGATGGCCCACGCCGTCCTCGATCTCTACCCGGGGACCCAGACCGGCATCGGCCCGGCCGTCGAGACCGGCTTCTACTACGACTTTCTCAGGAGCGAGCCCTTCACGCCCGAGGACCTCGAGCGGATCGAGAAACGGATGAAGGAGATCGCCCGGGAGGACGTCGCCATCGAACGCCTGGTCCTGACGAAGGACGAGGCCCTCCGCATGTTCGAGCAGATGGGCCAGCCGCTCAAGGTCGAGCTCATCCGGGAGAAGGGCGAGGCCACGGTCACGGTCTACCGCCAGGGGAGTTTCGCCGACTTCTGCCTCGGGCCCCACGTCGCCTCGACCGGCCTCCTCCAGAACGTCAAGCTCCTGTCCGTTTCCGGCGCCTATTGGAAGGGCGACGAGCGCGGCGCCCAGATGCAGCGCATCTACGGCGCCGTCTTCCCCACCGCCCAGGAGCTCGCGGACCACCTGCGCCTGCTCGAGGAGGCCAAGAAGCGCGACCACCGCCGCCTCGGCACCGATCTCGACCTCTTCAGCTCCAACGAGGAGCTCGGCGGCGGGCTCATCCTCTGGCACCCCAAGGGCGCCCGGGTCCGGGCCGTCATCGAGCAGCACTGGCGCGAGCGCCACTGGGCCGGCGGCTACGACATCCTCTTCACGCCCCACATCGGGCGGGCGACCCTGTGGCAGACCTCCGGGCACCTCGGCTTCTACAAGGACAGCATGTACTCGCCGATGGACATCGACGATCAGCCCTACTACATCAAGCCGATGAACTGCCCCTTCCACATCGAGATCTACAAGTCCCGGATGCGCTCCTACCGCGACCTGCCCCTGCGCTGGGCCGAGCTCGGCACCGTCTACCGCTACGAGCGGAGCGGCACCCTGCACGGGCTGCTCCGCGTCCGCGGCTTCACCCAGGACGACGCCCACATCTTCTGCACGCCGGAGCAGATCGACGGCGAGATCCTCCGGGTCCTCGACTTCTCGGTCTCCATCCTGGCCGACTTCGGCTTCACCGACAACGTCATCCAGCTGTCGGTCCGCGACCCCAAGAACCCCGGCAAGTACTGCGGGACCGACGACCGCTGGTGCCAGGCCGAGGCCTCCCTGGTCAAGGCCCTGGAGGCCCGCGGCTATCCCTACGAGCGGATGGAGGGCGAGGCCGTCTTCTACGGGCCCAAGATCGACATCAAGATCAAGGACGCCATCGGCCGGCTGTGGCAGTGCACGACCATCCAGTTCGACTTCAACCTGTCCGAGCGCTTCGACATGACCTATGTCGGCGAGGACGGCAAGGAGCACCGGCCGTACATGGTCCACCGGGCCCTGCTCGGCTCGCTCGAGCGCTTCTTCGGCGTCCTCGTCGAGCACTACAACGGCGCCTTCCCGCTCTGGCTGGCCCCGGTCCAGGTCACGGTCCTGCCCATCGCCGAGCGGCACGAGGACTACGCGCGGGCGCTCGTCGCCCGGCTCGGCGCGGCCGGCCTGCGCGCCGACGCCGACCTCAGCCGGGAGAAGGTCGGCAAGAAGATCCGGGGGGCCGAGCTCCAGAAGGTCCCGCTCATCCTGGTCGTCGGCGACAAGGAGGTCGAGCGCGGCACGGCCGCCCTGCGCGTCCACGGCCAGGGCGACAAGGGCGAGGTCGACGTCGCCCGGTTCCTGGAGCAGGCCCAGGACCTGGTCAAGAACAGAAGTCTCACGGTACATTTCTAGAGGAGGACCGACCATTTTCAAGAGACACGGTTACTATCCTGCGGTCGCCAAGGCCAAGCCCCACCGGATCAACGAGATGATCTCGTCGCGGGAGGTCCGGGTCATCGACGAGGAGAGGAACGCCCTCGGCGTCATGCCCACCGTCCAGGCCGTCCAGCTGGCCCGGGACCGGGGCCTCGACCTCGTCGAGATCGCGGCGACGGCCGATCCCCCGGTCTGCAAGATCACGGACTACGGAAAGTTCCTGTACGAGCAGCACAAGAAGGACCACGAGGCCAAGAAGCACCAGAAGCAGATCCAGATCAAGGAGATCAAGTTCCGTCCCAAGATCAGCATCCACGACTACGATTTCAAGATGAAGCACGTCAAGCGCTTCCTCGGCGAAGGCAACAAGGTCAAGATCACCGTGATGCTGCGCGGCCGCGAGAAGCAGAAGCCGGAGCTCGGCTACCAGGTCCTCGACCGGGTCCTCGGCGACGTCAAGGAGCTGGCGACCCAGGACGGGTCGGCCCGGAAGCAGGATTGGGCCGTGTCGGCCCTGTTGGTCCCCACCAAAACAGGAGGAAAAGATGCCAAAGTTAAAAACCCACAAGGGAGCCCAAAAGAGGTTCAAGGTCACGGCCAAGAAAAAGCTCCTTCACAAGAAGGCCAATAAAGGCCACATCCTGACCAAGAAGTCGTCCAAGCGCAAGCGCCACCTGGGCCAGAGCGGCGAAGCCAGCCCGGGCGACCGCAAAGTGCTGAAGACGATGCTCCCTTACGACATGTGACCCGCGCCCCGCGCACAAGGAGACGACCATGCCACGCGTAAAACGCAGCACCAAGAGACGCGACCGGCGGAGGAAGGTCCTCACGCTGGCCAAGGGATACTTCGGCGCCAAGAGCCGCAACTACCGCACGGCCAAAGAGGCCGTCGAGAAGTCCCTGCTCTACGCCTACCGGGACCGGCGGGCCAAGAAGCGGGACTTCCGCAGCCTCTGGATCGTCCGGATCAAGGCCGGGGCCGTCGCCAACGGGACTTCCTACAGCCGCTTCATCCGCGGCCTGAAGGTCCTCGGCGTCGAGCTCGACCGCAAGATCCTGGCCGACCTGGCCGCCAACGCCCCGGAGACCTTCGCTCACCTGGTCCGGATGACACAGACGCCGGCGGCTTAGATCCCGCCATGGCCAGCCTGAAGGACCGGATCGAAGGTCTCAGGAGGGCGTTCGAGGAGGGGCTCCTCAAGGCCGGCGACGCCCGGTCGCTCGAGGAGCTCCGGACGGCGTACCTGAGCCGCAAAAAGGGACACGTCACCCTTCTGTTCGAGGACCTGAAGTCCGTCGCGGCCGAGGAGAAGCGCGAGGCCGGACGGCTGGTCAACGAGCTTAAGGCCCTCGTCCAGGACGGGATCGCCGCCGCCGAGGCCCGGACCCAGGCGGCCTCCGCGGCCGCCGCGAAGGCGACCGCCGCCCGTCCGGACCTGACGCTCCCCGGCCGGAAGCGCTATGTCGGGACGCCCCACCCCCTGACCCAGTTCCAGGAGAAGATCGAATCCATCTTCCTCGGCATGGGCTTCACCGTCGAGGAGGGCCCGGAGATCGAGACCGACTACTACAACTTCGAGGCCCTCAACTTCCCGCCCCACCATCCCGCCCGCGACAAGTGGGACACGCTGTTCATCAAGGGCGACCTGCTCCTGCGGACCCACACTTCGCCCGTCCAGGTGCGGGTCATGGAGCGGACCAAGCCGCCCATCCGCATCATCTGCCCCGGCCGGGTCTTCCGCCACGAGACGCCGGACCCGACCCACCTGCCGATGTTCATGCAGGTCGAAGGCCTGGTCATCGACGAGGGCGTGACCTTCGCCCACCTCAAGGGCACGCTCGAGTACTTCATCCGGGCCCTGTTCGGCGAGAAGGTCAAGGTCCGCTTCCGGCCGAGCTTCTTCCCCTTCACGGAGCCGTCGGCCGAAGTCGACATCGAGTGCATCGTCTGCGGCGGCCGCGACCAGGCCTGCCGGGTTTGCGGCGGCACGGGCTGGAAAGAGATCCTGGGCTCGGGCATGGTCCACCCCCAGGTCCTCAAGAACGTCAACATCGACCCGGAGAAGTACTCCGGCTGGGCCTTCGGCCTGGGCATCGACCGCACCGCCATGCTCGCCCTCGGCATCCCCGAGATGCGCCACTTCTACGAGAACGACCTGAGGTTCCTCAGGCAATTCGGGGCCCCATGAGAATCAGCCAGGACTGGATCAAGGACTACGTCGACGCCGGCCTCGCCCGCGAGGAGCTCGTCGAACGGCTGACCATGATCGGCCTCGTCCCCGAGACCGTCGAGGAGCGGGACGGGGACGCGGTCCTCGACCTCGAGACCTACGCCAACCGGCCGGACACGCTCGGCCACCTGGGCGTCGCCCGCGAGATCGCGGCGCTGCTCGGCCGGCCGCTCCTCACGCCGGACTGGCCGCTCACGGAGCTCCCCGAAGCGACGGCGGAGGTCGCCGACGTCCAGATCACGGCCGAAGCGCTCTGCCCCCGGTATTGCGGCCTCGTCGTCCGGGGCGTCCCGGTCGGCCCGTCGCCCGACTGGCTGCGGCGCCGGATCGAGGCCATGGGCCTCAAGCCGATCAACAACGTCGTCGACGTCTCGAACTACGTGCTCTTCGCCACGGCCCAGCCCATCCACACCTTCGATCTCGGCCGGATCGGCGGCGGCCGCATCGTCGTCCGCAAGGCCAAGCGCGGCGAGACCCTGATCGACCTCGACGGCCGGACCCTCGAGCTCTCGGCCGACATGCTGGTCATCGCCGACGAGTCCCGCCCGGTGGCCCTGGCCGGGGTCATCGGCGGCCAGGCCTCGGGCATCACCGAGTCGACGCGCGACGTCTTCATCGAGAGCGCCCATTTCGATCCGCTCTCGATCCGGAGGACCGCCAAGAAGCTGGGCCTCTCGACCGACGCCTCCTACCGCTTCGAGCGGGGGAGCGACGTCGCCTTCGCCCCCGAGGCGGCCCGGATGGCCGCCTCGCTCCTCTGCCGCATGGGCGGGAAGGCCACCCGCGGGATGATCGACCGCTTCCCCCGGCCGCCCAAGCCCGTGACGGTCCGGCTGCGCCTGCGCCGGGTGGCCGAGCTCCTCGGCGTCGACGTCCCCGAGGACTTCGTCGCCGGCCTGCTCGAGCGCCTGGGCTTCCGGGCCGACACCTCCCACCGGGGCGCCTGGCGCGTCCAGGTCCCGACCTTCCGCGTGGACATCTCCTGCGAGGCCGACCTGGTCGAGGAGATCGCCCGGTTCTACGGCTACGACCGCATCCCCTCGGCGCTCACGCCGGTCGACTCGTTCTCGCCCTGCGCCAACCCGAAGCGGGAGCGGCGGGACCGGGTCCGCGAGGCCCTGCTCGGCCAGGGCTTCGACGAGGCCATCAACTGGAGCTTCGCCGATCCCGAACGGGAGGCGGCGGCCCGGAGCGGCCGGACGCCCATCGCCGTGCAGAACCCCATCTCGGTCCGGGCCTCCGTCATGCGCACCACCCTTCTCCCGGGCCTTCTCGAAAACGCCGCCTGGAACCTCAACCGGGGCCTCGAGGGCGTCCACGTCTTCGAGATGGGCCACGTCTACTGCTGGGAGGACGAGGACAAACACCGGGAGGACCTGCACCTCGGGCTGCTCGCGACCGGCCTCGTCCCCGGGGCGGGCTGGACCGCGGCCGCCGCGGAAACGGATTTCTTCGTCCTCAAGGGCGCCGTGGAGGCCGTCTTCGAGGCCCTGCGCTTCGAGCCGGTCGTTTTCGAGGACAAAGACCACGCCTATTTCGAGCCCGGCCAGTCGCTGGCCGTCCTCTACAAGGGCCAGGAGGTCGGCCGCCTGGGCGCCCTGCGCCGGGACCTCGCCGCCGCCGCCTCGGTCGAGCGGACGGCCTACGCGGCCGAGGTCGACCTCACCGCCCTTTTCGAGAAGACGCCCCGCGCCTTCCAGTACGTCCCGGTGCCGAAGCTGCCGGGCGTCGTCCGCGACCTGTCGTTCCTCGTGGCCGACGGCGTCCCCTATGCCGAGGTCGCCCGCGTCCTGGCCCGCGCGAACCAGCCCCTGCTCGAAGGCTTCGAGCTCCGCGACCGGTTCGCCGGCAAGGCGGTGCCGGAGGGGCAGGTCAGCCTGACGGTCCGCTTCCGCTACCGTCATCCCCAGCGGACGCTCCTCGCCGAAGAGGTCGAGCGCGTCGAGCAGGAGATCGTCGGACAGCTCCGGTCCGCGCTGAACATCCAACTCAGGGAGGGTAAAAATTGACATCGGAACTCGAGCGAATTAAGATACTCGAAGGGAAGATCGGGCAGGTCGTCGACCACATCCACAAGCTGACGGCCGAGAACGAGAAGCTGCGGCAGCAGCTCAAGGAGTCCCGGAGCGAAAAGAAGGAGCTCGAGGACAGCGCCCGCAAGCTCGCCAAGATGGACGAGGACATGAAGAAGTACGACGGCGAGAGGGAGCTCCTGAAGGGGAAGATCGAAGCCATCATCGGGCAGATCGACAAGCTGGGGTTATGACCGAAAAAATCCTCGAGATCGAGATCTTCGGACAGCGGTACAAGATCCGCGTCAAAGGAGAAGAGGATGAGCGATATATAGGCCACTTGACCTCGCTCGTTGACCAGAAGATGCACGAAGTGGCTGTGAAATCGAAGTCCGCGGACACGACCAAGATCGCCGTGCTGGCGGCCTTGAACATCGCGGACGAGCTGTTCCTCAGCCAGAAGAAGCTGGATCAGCTGAACGAGGCCTTGGGCCACATGGAGACGGAGATCGAAAGTTTGGAGGTTCATCTCTTCGAAGATGAGAATACATACACGGACGTCGATAAATCCCCGTCGTGACGCGCCGCCGCCCCGCGCGCGGCTCGCCGGCCGGGCCGATCCCGGCACGGGCATCTGACGCCTCCGCACTTTCCCTCGCGTCTCCTCATTCGAATAGATGAGGAGGTTCGTCATGCAAGGGGTTCTCAGTATCGTCGGCCTGGCGCTCAGCGCCATTTTGGCCGTTGTCGTCGTCGTCCTCCTGCTCAAGCGCCAGGAGGGCACCCGGAAGGCCGCCGAGGCCGAGGAACAGGCCAAGACCATCCTCGCGCGGGCCCGCGAGGACGGGGAGAAGATCAAGCGGGAAGCGGCCATCGAGTCCCGCGAGAAGGACCTGGCCCGCCAGAACGAGTTCGAGGCCCAGAACCGCGAAAAGCAGCGCAAGATCAACGAGACCGAGCGCCGTCTCCTCAGCAAGGAGGAGAACCTCGAGCGCCGCTTCCAGTCGATCGAGCGCAAGGAAAGGGACAATTCCCAGAAGGAACGCAAGCTCTCCCAGCAGGAGAAGGACCTCGAGGCCGAGACGGCCAAGATCGCCGAGGCCATCCAAAGGGGCATGGAGGAGCTCGAGCGCATCTCCGGCATGACCCAGGAAGAGGCCAAGGCCATGCTGATCAGGAAGATCGAGGAGGAGGCCAAGCTCGAGGCCATCGCCACGGTCCGGCGGATCGAGGAGGAGGCCCGCGAGAAGGCCGTCCAATCGGCCCGGGAGATCATGTCCGGGGCCATCCAGCGCACGGCCGCCGAGCACGTCGTCGAGACGACGGTCTCGGTCGTCGATCTGCCCTCCGACGACATGAAGGGGCGGATCATCGGCCGCGAGGGCCGCAACATCCGGGCCCTGGAGATGGCCACGGGCGTCGACATCATCGTCGACGACACGCCCGAGGCCGTCATCCTGTCGAGCTTCGACCCCATCCGCCGGGAGCTGGCCCGCCTCTCCATCCAGAAGCTCGTAACCGACGGCCGCATCCACCCGGCCCGGATCGAGGACATCGTGGAGTCGGTCAAGGCCGACCTCGAGCAGAAGATCAAGCAGGAGGGCGAATCGGCCGTCCTGGAGCTCAAGGTCCGGGACATCCACCCCGAGCTCATCAAGCTCCTGGGCAAGCTCAAGTACCGGACGAGCTACGGCCAGAACGTCCTCCAGCACACCAAGGAAGTGGCCA
>JBFYNT010000107.1:0-3542 GCA_041304225.1 Candidatus Aminicenantota bacterium | reverse complement strand
GTCGCTCGGGCTCCTGGCTCTGGCCGGACTGATCGTCCCGCCGCCGGCCGGGGCCTCGGTCCGGGATTTCTCCCTGGCCGGACTGACCGCCTTGCCAGGGCCCCGCGCTTTCTCGCTGGCCGCGAGCGAGGCCAGGGAGGAGGCCCCGGCGCCGGCGGACGCCGCTCCCGCGTCCGTCATGCCCAAGATGACCAGGCGGGCCTTGCTCGAGCTCGGGGTCGTGGCGGTCTATTCCACGATCCGCTACTGGGCCGACTACCACCGCTGGGTCGAGGACTGGCAGTACGAGCTGACCTGCGAGGACCAGTACCGCCGCTTCCTGACGACCGAGGCCATCCGTTTCGATTCGAACAACTACGTCACCAACTGGACGCACGTCATCGCCGGGGCCTTCTACTATCAGATGGCCCGGACGAACTACCTGAGCTGGAAGGACTCCCTGCTCGCGGCCTTCGGCTCGTCCCTGGCCTACGAGTACGTCTCGGAGTGGCGCGAGGTCATCTCCATCAACGACATGTTCATGACCACCTTCGGGGCCATCTCGCTCGGGGAAGCCTGGTTCCAGCTGTCCGATCTCTTCCATCACAGCCGGTCGCCGTTCCGCCGGGTCCTGGCCTTCATGAATCCGGTCAACGAGATCAACCAGTTCCTCGACCGGAAGAAGCCGGCCTCGAGGCTCTACGACGAGCCGGGCTGGCACGGCTTCTCGCTCTCGACCGGCTGGCGCCATACCTCCGAAACGGGGCGTTCGTCGTCCGATGCGGCCTGGATCGGCGTCGAGACCGGGATGCTCCGGATCCCGGGCTACGGGCGGCCGGGTGCGTTCCGCAAGGTCCTGAAGGACACCTCCCTGAGCGAGCTGGCCATCGAGGTCGCCCTGCGGCGGCGCCGCCCCGAGGACGGGCACCTCCGCGGCGGGCTGTCCGAGGAAGTGGACGTCTACGCCCGCGTCGTCCCCATGGCCTGGTACCGCCAGGACATCGACGAGGCGGGACGGGGCTACGCCCTGTCGATCGGCCTGGGCTCGGCCTTTTCCTACGTGCGCAAGAGGCCGACCCTCTACGACGCGACGAACGTCGCCGTACACATCGACCCGCTGCCGGGGACGCCCACCGATTTCCGCGACAAGATGTCGGTGACGCACCTCGTCGGCCCGGTCCTCGACTGGACGAGGTTCGGCCGCGGGTTCAAATTCCGGCTGGTCGCCGACGCCTACGTCGACTTCGCCATGATGACCGCCTACGCCTTCAATGCCTACTCGGCCGTCCACCCGATCGAGGGCATGAAGACGACGCTCAGCTATTTTGGCTACCATTACGCCCTGGGCGCCAGCGCCTCGGGCCGCTTCGACCTCGAATGGGGGAGCTTGTGGGTCCGCGGCCAGGCCAGCGTCCACACCTATGGCTCATGGGAGAACCGGGACCGGTTCCAATCGGAGCTCACCAACGACGTCCACGCCGCCGATTCCCGGACCCGCCTCCTGCTCAAGGCCGGATGGCGGCTGCCGTCGGTCCCGCTGCGCGTCTTCGGCGCCGTCGAGGCCATCCACCGCCAAGGCCGGATCGGGGACGTTCGCGCGGACGGGAACGAGACGCGGACCTTCGCCGGCTTGAGCTACCTCTTCTGACCGGGGGGGAGCCCCGGCCCGGGCCCCATCAGCGCTTGCCGATGGTCTCCCAGCCCCTCTCGCGGGCCAGGCGCCGAAGCCGGCGGTCGCCATGGACGACGACCGGATGGCCGACGAGCTCGAAGACGGGCAAGTCCGAGATCCGGTCGGCCAGGGCCCAGGAACCCGCCCAGTCGATGCCCTCCGGATCGATCCTCTTGTAGAGCGCGTCGATCTTGCCCGGACCGTAGGCGAAGATGCCGGTCTTCCTCCCCGTGAGCCTTCCGCTCTCGACCTCGAGCTCCGTGCCGATGAGGATCTCGGCCTCGAGCCTGTCCTTGAGCTGGTCGACGAGGACCTGGAGGGAGCCGGAGAGCAGGACGATCCGGCAGCCCTGCGCCTTGAGGCTGAGGATCTTGCGCCGGAGCTCGTCGGGGATGGCCTTGCGGAGGAAGACGCGCCCGAAGGCGTGCGCCCACTGGCCGACCTGTTCCGGGGTCCGGCCCTTGAGGATGCGGGCGTTGGCGCCGAGGGCCGGGCGGAAGCCCAGCCGCAGCGTGTCGCGGAAGAAGGAGAGCAGGAACCCGGCCAGGCGCAGGGGCCCCGCGTGGCCGCCGGCGAAGAGGTGGAGGTAGAAGATCCTCTCGGCGTTCATGCCCCTGAGGAGCGTGCCGTCGAGGTCGATGACCGCCAGACGGGTGCCGCGGGGAAAGGAGGTCCGGGCGTTCGGCATCGTCGTCATGTTCGGGAAACGGGCGGGCCGGCCGCCCTTGTCGCGACGGCAGATATAGCACACCCGCCGGGGCGAGTCAAAAGCCTTCAGCGGGCCCGGGGCCGGACGTCCTTGGCGATGAGCAGGGTCGTCGGATCGAGCTTCAGGCGCAGGTCCTTCGCGGCCAGCCGGCCGTGGTCCTGCACCAGGTTGAAGTGGACGTGGTCGCCGTGGTGCTGGAGGGAGATGAGGACGTCGACGACGCCGAGGTAGGCCTCGAGCTCGCGGGGGATGCCCTGCCCGTCGAAGAGCGGCTCCTCGCCTTTGAGCGAGGCGCTGAACCAGACCTCCAGGCCGAGGCGCCCGGCGAAGTCCTTGAACTTGGCCATGTCCTCCGGCCCGGCCTGGGCGAAGTCGAGCCCGTCGACGATGACCGTCTCGGCCCGGAAGTTGGCGTGGACGATCATGGCCTCCAGGCTGCGCAGGACCTGCTCGGTCTTGGTGCCGTCCTGTTTGAAGTTCATGATGACCCGGTGGCGGATGAGCTCGTCGAACTCGTCGAGGGCCGCGCGCATCTTGGGCTTCTTGGCGATCTCCTTGAAGATGTCCTCGTACCAGGTGATGATGTGGTCGACCCGGCTGGCGTAGGAGACGTGGATGACGTGCTTGTCCTGCAGGAGCTTGTCGGCGGCGATATGGACCAGGCAGGCCGTCTTGCCGACGCCCTTGCGGCTGGCCAGGACGCCGATGTGGCCTTTGCCGAGGCCGCCGGAGATCGACTTCTCGAGGATGCGGAGCGGGCTCCGCTTGATGAGTTCTTCCTTGACCGTGAGCGTCATGATCGTCCTCTCCGTTATCTCTGGGATTCTTTGCGCTGCTTCTCGAGGTGCTGTTCCGTCAGCATCTCGGCGACGTGGGGCGGCACCTTGCCGTACTTCAGGAATTCCATGGTGAACTCGGCCTTGCCCTGGGTCAGCGACCGCAGGACGGTCGAGTAGCCGAACATCTCGGCCAGGGGGACTTCGGCGTCGACCCGGGAGAACTGTCCGTCCTCGACCGAGCTGACGATCGTGCCCCGCCGCTGGCTGATGGTGGCGAAGACATTGCCGGCGAATTCCGTCGGGCCCTCGACCGAGACCTTCATGACGGGCTCGAGGATCTGCGGCTTGGCCTTGGCGTAGGCCTGCCGGAAGGCGCCCTGGGCGGCCGTCTGGAAGGCGATGT
>JBFYNT010000106.1:0-2803 GCA_041304225.1 Candidatus Aminicenantota bacterium | reverse complement strand
GACGGTAGGGGGAGCCCTGGCGGCTTCGTTCAGTTATAGCCCGACGTCCCCGGCCGTGGGCCAATCGGTGCAGTTCACCGACGCGTCGACGGGGACGCCGACCTCGTGGTCATGGAACTTTGGAGACGCAACGACCTCGACCGCCCAGAACCCGATCCATACGTATGCGTCAACGGGAACCGGGACGGTGACTTTGACAGTCACGAACGCTACGGGTTCCAACAGCACAAGCAGGCCGGTGACGGTGACGGCGGCGGCGGCGCCGGTAGCATCGTTCAGCTACAGCCCGGCCTCTCCGATCGCGGGACAAGCCGTGGCGTTCACGGACACCTCGACGGGGACGCCGACCTCGTGGTCGTGGAGCTTCGGGGACGGCGGAACAAGCACGACCCGCAATCCCAGCCACACATTCGCGTCGGTCGGGTCCTATACGGTGAGCCTGACCGCGACGAGCGGCGCCGGCTCGAATTCGGCTTCCCGGACCGTCACGGTGACGGCGGCGCCGGTGGCGTCGTTCAGCTACAGCCCCGCTTCCCCGATCGCGGGACAAGCCGTGGCGTTCACGGACACCTCGACGGGGACGCCGACCTCGTGGTCTTGGAGCTTCGGGGACGGTGGGACGAGCACGACCCGCAACCCGAGCCACACGTTCACGGCGGCCGGGTCCTATACGGTGAGGTTGACCGCGACCAACGCCTCGGGATCGAACGCGGCCACCCGGACCGTCACGGTGACGGCGGCGCCGGTGGCGTCGTTCAGCTACAGTCCGGCCTCTCCGGTCGCGGGACAGGCCGTGACGTTCACGGACACGTCGACGGGGACGCCGACCGCCTGGCTCTGGGACTTCAACGACGGATCCACGAGCGCGACCCGCAATCCCAGCCATGCGTTCGCGACGTCGGGCACATACACGGTCGTTTTGACCATCACCCATGCGGCCGGCACGAGCTCCGCCAGCGTCGTGGTCTCGGTCAGCCCGGTCCCGACGCTGAGCGCCTCCTTCACCTACAACCCGTCTTCCCCCGCGGCGGGGCAGTCGGTGACGTTCACGGACACCTCGGCGGGGGCCCCGACCTCGTGGTCATGGAACTTCGGGGACGGCGGAACGAGCGCCTCCCGGAATCCCAGTCACGCGTTCACGGCCGCCGGCTCCTACACCGTGGCCCTGACCGTCGGCAACGCTTCGGGGACCGACACGGTCAGCCGCGTCGTTGCGGTCGTCTCCAAGGCCGCGGTCCTCGTCGACCACCGGAGCACCGGATTGTCGACCATCCCCTCGGAGTGGATCTCCCAAGCCAAGGCGAGCCTCCATATCGCTTATGGCCACACCTCGCACGGCAGCCAATTGACGACCGGCATGGCGGGCCTGGTCCAATGGAAAGGGACGCTCTACAGCTGGAACAACGGCGGTTCGGGCGGGGCCCTGGATATCCGGGACTATTACGGGAACTTCGGTAACTTGGGTATTGCCAACGACCTCGGGGCCGATATCAACGGCAATCTGGATTATACGGCCTGGGCCCGGGCCACGAGGGCCTATCTGCCTCTGCATCCCGAGATCAACGTCGTCATCTGGTCCTGGTGTTATCAGGCCGCCGGCACCGCGGCCCAGATCCAACTCTACCTCGATCAGATGGATCAGCTCGAGAGAGATTTTCCCGGCGTCAAGTTCGTCTACATGACCGGCCACGTCGACGGCGAACCCCCGACGGGCAACGAGTGGCAGATCCCGCTGACGCTTCGCAACAGGCAGATCAGGGATTACTGCGCCGCCAACAACAAGATCCTCTATGATTTCGCGGATATCGAGAGCTACGATCCGGACGGCGCCTACTACGGCGACAAGTACGTCAACGACGCCTGCGATTACGACAGCAACGGGGACGGCGTCAGGGACAGGAATTGGGCGGTCGTATGGCAGAACGCCCACCCGGGCCTGTGGTACCAATGCGAGGCGGCCCATACCCAGCCCTTGAACGCCAATCTCAAAGCCTACGCCGCCTGGTGGCTATGGGCCCGGCTGGCCGGATGGACCGGCAGCGGACAATAGCCCCGCGCCGCCATTTCTTTTAGGGTGGATCTTTCGATCCGGGGACATATCCGTCCCGGCAGGAAGAGATCATGATGGTCCGGCGGGTCAGGAACCCCAAGGATAGCGGGTCCGCTCGACGCAATAGGATCCGGACGGGGCCTGGCTCAGATCGACGAGGAATTCGAGGGGAGGGTCCCCCTCGGGCTGATAGGGCCCGACGACCGAGATCCGCCAAGCCCCGCCGGGGAGGCCGGCGATCTCGTAGTCGACGTCATAGAGGCAGCTGCAATCACAGAGCGAGGACGATTCCCTTTCTTTGATCAGAATGTCGCCGTTCGAGACCTCGACCGTCGCGGAGATCGTACCCGGGCAGCAGTTGAACCCGGCGTTGACGTGCTTCAGCTTCAGCAGGCCCCGCCCGTCGTAGTCGTATTCGACACACTCCCGGCTCGAAACCGGGGCCGTCGCTGCGCCGGCGGCGGGCGCCCCGATGCTCTTGCAGTCGGTCCGGCCGACGAGCCGGCCCACGGGATCGGGTCCGGACGGCGAGAAGCAGCCCTCGGCCAGCAAAGCCAGGACCACAGCCAAAGCGCCGGCCAGAATAGTCGGGACGTGGGCCTTGTTCATGGATGTCTCCCGCTCTTCCCCATAGATAGGCCCCTCGGAGCTCCCTGTCAAGGTCGGGGGCGACCTTGATAGGAAAAGGCAAGGGAGGATCGAAAAAGGGGGGGGCAGCCCGCGGCCATCATCAATGACGAGTTTCCGAGAGAG
>JBFYNT010000105.1:0-2541 GCA_041304225.1 Candidatus Aminicenantota bacterium | reverse complement strand
TGGAGGGCAAGACCACCTTCGAGGAAATCAACCCCAAGGAGGGCAAGCAGTCCAATGGCTGACATCCCCAAGGGCATCGAGAAGATCGCGACGACCGTCCCGAAGCAGTACGCCCTGCTGCTCTTCCTGGACGGTTTCCCGTACGTCGAGATGACCGCCCGCAAGCACGCCGACTTCCTCACCGACTTGAACGCGTGGAAGAGGAAGACGTACCCATCCCTAGCCCGGTCCGACGTCCGATTCTTTACGCTCGCACCTAACGGCGAAGTCAAAGAACTTACCTTCACCAAATGACCAACCGCGAATACCTGAGGAACCTCCTGGGACAGTTAGCCGGCGAAGTCGCCGCCCTCCGTCCCACCCCCGAAGACTCCGCCCGCATCGCTGGTGACGACCTCTATCAGCTGCAGGTCGCCATCAACGAGGCCGCCGAAGAACTGAACCGCCTCGACGCTGAGAACATCGAAGAGGCCTACGACATCAAGCCGATCTACGACCGCGTCAAGGCCGTCATCGCTCACGAGCGTATCCTCCGCAATCAGCTCGACCGCGTGGCCCTCGCCGCCGACAACGCCATCGATCTGTGCAACCTCCTTTCGGCGCACGTCGAAGAGCACAACCCCGGCGAAGACGACGCCGCCCTCTGACCTCCTTCATAATGGGGTCTGATCAACCCAAGGCCAAGAGGAATATAACTGATAGCAAATTCCGAGGGCCGCCCAACTTTCCACCAAACGCACACCATGCCCCAAATCCACGACCGCAAAGAATACCGCGCCTTCCCGGCGCTCAACCAGTCCGCCGCGAAGGTCCTCGTCGGCAACTCTCCGGCCCATTACCAGGCCTACATCAACACGCCCCAGGAAGAGACCAAGGCGCTGCGCTTCGGCACGTTCGTTCACTCGGCCGTCCTTGAACCGCAGACGCTCGACGACCTCTACGCCACCGCCCCGGACGTGGATAAGCGGACTAAGCAGGGAAAAGAGGACTGGGCCGCCTTCGCCACGGCCAACGCTGGCAAGACCATCCTCGACGCGGAAGAGTCCGCCCTCGGCCATCTCGTCGCCGCGTCCGCCCGTCACGCGCTGAAGACCCACGGCGTCGTCTTCGACGCGACTGAAGTCATGTACCACGTGGACTACTGCGGCGTCCCGCTGAAGGCCGCCATCGACGGCGTGGCCGGCGACTACCTCTGGGACATCAAGACCACAGGCGCAGGCGAAGCGACTCCCGCTGGTATGCTCAAGAGCATCCGATCCTATCGCTACAACCTGCAGGCCTATTGGTATCGCCTGGTCTACGAGCTCGCCACGGGCCGCCGCCCCCTCGGTTTCCGTTTCCTCTTCGTCGAGAAAGAAGCCCCGTTCTCGTGGGCGATCGCGGAGGTCGGCCCTGAGCTGATGTCCTACGCCGTCTCCGATTTCGAGAAGGCAATCACCCTCTATAAGGACTGCAGCGCCTCCGGCGTCTGGCCGTCGTACCCGGAGGAAATCCAAGTCATCGACATCAAGTCGACGACCACCGCCGCCCCCATCAACTTCGCTTAACATGGCCAAACTACCCGACAAGACCCTCAAGGCCCCGACGTGGTTCGAGAACCGCGACTGGATCGTCAACGAGCATGGCATCGCCCACAAGGCCGGCCACGCTGACGTGACGTGGGAGGAGGTAACCCAGTACGCAGACCTATCCGTCCGAACGATCCACCCGTTCTATATTGAGCCGTGGCCGTTCCGCGCTTCGACCAAGGCCGAAGCCTGGTTCGACTCAGACTCCTATTCCGAGGCATTCAAGTTCGCCGTCGGACACGTCGTCACGAAGCGCTTCAACCTCAAGGCGGTCCGTCAGTGCATCGCCAACTTTCCCAACGCCTAACATGGAACCCAACAACGAACGCACGCCCCTCACGTCCATCTCCCAGAATGGAACGTACAAACTCAAAATGATTCGCCCCAAGGGGACGGACAAGGTCAAGGTCTGGGAAGACGGCACGGCCTCCTGCCGCCTGTTCTTCCTCGACGACAAGGGCTTCTGCCTGTCCAAGAACTTCTCCACCAAGTACGGCAAGGCGCTCGCCATGCTCGTCGGCAAGTTCTCCGGCAAGTTCACCAACGAGATCAGGCTCGACGCGACCCCCGCGGAGTTCCTGGAGTACATCGCCCCCGCCTGCGGCCAGACCATCGCCGTCGGCGTGGAGGTCGAACCGAACGGCGAGTGGCAGGGCAAACCCCAGTATAAATATAAGATGACGTATCCCCGCGGCTCTCAGGCCCCGACCGTCGCCGAGCCCACCCCCGAGAACCCGCCCTTCTGATGGACAACCACGTCAAGCTGCGGCAGGCGCTCGTCGATGCGCTCGTCAAGAACCCTGACATCTCCCTTCGCCGCGTCAGGCGCAAGGTGAAGATGACCGGCCGCCAGACCCGCATCGCCGCACGCATCGCGAAAGCCCTGCGTAACGCCAAACAGGCCGCCGCCTGATGGAACCCATGTCCGCCCCGACCCTTGTCCTGATTTCCGGCTTCGCAAGGGCGGGGAAGG
>JBFYNT010000104.1:0-2752 GCA_041304225.1 Candidatus Aminicenantota bacterium | reverse complement strand
CGCGGGCTGCCGCCGGGGAGCCAGCGGGCCCGGACCGCGCCGCCGCGGGCGACGCGATAGTCCCGGTCGGTTTGTTCGCAGGTGACCCGGTCGCCGCGGGCGACGCGATAGTCCCGGTCGGTTTGTTCGCAGGTGACCCGGTCGCCGCGGGCAACGCGGTAGTCCCGGTCGTCGCGGACGTCGCCGATGAGGATCGAGACGGCCGTCCCCGCGATCCCCGCCGATCCGTCGAAGGTCAGCGCGGCCCGCTTGGGGCCGAACCGCTCGGGATCCATGATCAGCAGGCCGACGGGCGTCGCGCCCTCCGCCCGCGTGACCTGGACGGCCGCCTGGATGCGCCCGTTGCCGAGGAAAAAGTAGTCGACGCCTTCGAGCGTCGTTTTCCCGTCGGCGGGGCCGCGCGAGGGATCGTCGGCGTAGAAGTGTTCCTCGGTCTCCATGGCGACGATTATATGCAGGGGACGCCGCCGAAAGCAAACGGGCGGCGGGCGCGGCCGGGCTCAGGTCCGGGACGGGCCGCGAAGCAGGCGGGCCGGCAGGGTGATGACGGCCTTGAACAGGTCGAAGACGGCGGACACCGTGATGCCGAGGAGCCGGAGGGGGAGAAGCAGCAGCCAGACGACGGGGTAGAGGAACAGGGCCAGCAGGGCGATCGGCCAGCAAATAACGAGCAGGATGAGCCAGAGCAGGAATTTCGTCATCGGTTGGTCTCCTCGCCTGTGTATACGGCCCGCCGCCGCCGAAGGTTCCCTTCCCCCGGGTTGGTTTGCGGAGCGTTGTCGGATACAATACCGCCGATAGGGAGGCGCCCGTGGTCCTCGTCAGCGGCATCGCCGTCGTCGATCTCATCGCCAGCGGCCTCGAGCGGGTGGCCCGGCCCGGGGAGCTCGCGTTCGGATCGGTCAGCACGACGCTCGGCGGCCACGCCTGCAACGTCTCGGTCGACCTCGTCCGCCTGGGCTTCCCGCGCACACAGGTCCGCGTCGTCTTCCCCGCGGGGCGGGACCTCTTCGGCGATTTCCTGGTGCGCCGCCTGAGGGAGCAGGGCCTGCGGGCCGAGGCCGTCCGGACCTCTCGCGCGGCGACTTCGCTCGACCTCATCCTCGTCGCCCGGGGCGAGGACCGGCGCTACCACGCCGATCCCGGGGCCAACATCGCCATGGAGGCCGGGCCGGTCCTGGCGCTCCTCGAGAAGCACCGGCCCCTCGTCTACTACGCCGGCGGCGTGGGCCTGCTCGGCCGGTTCGATACGGACCTGGCCGCGGTCCTCCGCCGGGCCCGAGCGCTGGGCGCCACGACCTTTGTCGACGTGGTCAGCCCGTACAAGAGGTCCTGGGCCTTCCTCCGCAGGGCCCTTCCGTTCACGGACATCTTCCATTGCAACGGCGACGAGGCCGCTTCGCTCGTCGGCGAGCGCGATCCGTCGAAGGCCGCCGCGGCCCTGCGCCGGCTGGGGGCCTCGAGCGTTTTCGTGACGCTGGGAGGGGAGGGCGTCGCGGCCGCCGTTCCCGGGGCATCCCTCCGGCTCCCGGCCTTCCCCGTCCGCGTCGTTGATCCGACGGGCGCGGGCGACGCCTTCTCGGCCGGCCTCATCGCCGGGCTCCACCGTCTCCTCGCCCGGGGCCGCGCCGCCGCCGGCCTTGCCCCCGGCGAGTGGCTCGACCTCCTGGTGCGCGCCTCGGCCTGCGGGGCGGTCTGCGCTACGGGAGTCGGCACGACGACCGCGGTCGACGGCCGCAAGGTCGAGAGGCTCATCAGGGCGAAGGGCTTGCGGGTCCGCGACGACCGGGTCACTAGCATCCGCGAGAACCGGGAACGGGACTAGCAGGTCGTCGGCGACGACCCGGACACCAGCATCCGCGAGAACCGGGTACGGGAAGGCGGCTAGGTCCGGGCGAAGGCGTCCCGGGCCTCGCGCAGGGCGAGGACGTTTTTCGGATCGCAATCGTAGGCCACGACGCCGCACCCGAAGAGAAGCCCGGCCTCGCCCGCCGTCGCCTCGAGGAGGCGCCCCGCGACCCGCCGGATCTCGTCCGGCGTGCCCCTGTGGACGAGCCTGGCGTCGACGCTCACCCTCAGGGCCCGTTTCTCCTCCCGGCACCGCCGGGCGAAAAGCCCCAGGTCCGATCCGGCGTCGCAGAGGAGCTGTCCGGCCCCGGTGGCGATGAGGTCCTCGAGGATCGGGGTCGTGTCGCCGCCGATGACGAGCGGCACGGTCCGTGCCCCCGCCGCGCGGAGCGCGGGGACGAGGAGGTCGCGGTAGACGGGGAGGACGAACTCGCGGAAGACGCGGGGCGAGGCCGCGGCCGGGGAAGCCTTGGAGTCGAAGAGGACCGGTTCGACGCCCCGTTCGAGGAAGGCCGCGCCGAAGTCGGCCGCGACCCGGGCGGCGTACTCGAGCAGGGCCCTCACGTACCGGGGCTCCTCGACCGTGGCCACCAGGACCTCCTCGGTGCCGGCCAGGGCGCAGGCGAGAGAGAAAGGCCCGCAGAGCGCGCCGCGGACGGCGACCTCCGCGCCCACGGCCCGGTTCAGGCGGGCGGCCGCCTCCAGCATGAGCGGCATGCGGCCGTCGCGGCCCGGATCGGGCCGGCCGAGGCGTCCCAGGTCGCCCGGCCCGGCGACGAGAGGCGCCGTCACGGCGGGGACGTCCGACGAATCGTCGAAGTAGCGGACGCCGCAGCCGGCGGCTTCGGCCTCGACGTTGTAGGCGTCGAGGCCCACGGTCAGCGCGTCCGGGCCGTAGACCTCG
>JBFYNT010000103.1:0-8317 GCA_041304225.1 Candidatus Aminicenantota bacterium | reverse complement strand
GATTCTACTTCGGCGGGGCGCGTATAGGCAAGCCCCCGGTTTCGTTCTATAATCGGGGCCATCTTTGCGAGGAGGACGGCGATGGACCGGTTCGAATGCCTGATCTGCGGGCCGCTCGCGGAACGCGACCCCTACTCCCCTTTCTGCCCCGTCTGCGGCCAACCCGTCTTCGTCGCCCCTTCCGGACCGCCGGGCCGCAAGGTCATCCGGGAGGACCGTAGGTCGGCCCTCGAGATGTTCCTGGATTTTCTGCCGCTCGAGGCCGTCGATCCCGAGCTCAGCCTCGGCGAAGGCCTGACCCCGCTCGTCCGGCTGCGGCGCGTCGGGGCGGCCCTCGGGCTTTCGACGCTTCTGGCGAAGAACGAGGCCCAGAACCCCACGGGGAGCTTCAAGGACCGGGGCACGGCCGTGGCCATCCAGAAGGCCGTGGCCCTCGGCTGTCCCCGGATCGGCACGGTCTCGACGGGCAATATGGCCGCCTCGACCGCCGCCTACGGCGCCCGGGCCGGCCTGCCCACCTTCGTCCTGCTCAAAGAGGGGACGTCCCTGACGAGCCTCCGGGCCGCGGGCATCCATGGGCCGCGGCTGGTCGCGACCGAAGGGGATTACGGCTCTCTCTTCCGGGCCAGCATCGAGATCGGCCGCAAGCTCGGCATCACCTTCATGAACTCCATCGACCCCTACCGGATGGAGGGCTACAAGGTCACGGCCTTCGAGATCTTCGTCCAGCTCGGCCGCCGGGCTCCGGGCACGGTCGTCGTTCCCCTGAGCTCGGGCGGGCACCTGCTGGGCCTCATGCGCGGCTTCGCCGATCTCGAACGGGAGGGGCTGGCCGCCTATCCCCTGATCGTCGGGGTCCAGGCGGCGGGCTGCGCCCCGCTCGTCAGGGCCTACGACGCCGGCCGGGCGACGTACGAGCGCTGGGAAGCGCCCCGGACGATCGCCCACGCCATAGCCAATCCCACCCCCCCGGCCGGGGACGCCGTCCTTCGGACGATCCGCGAGCGGCGCGGCGTCCTGGCGTCCGTATCCGACGAGGAGATGCTCGCGGCCCAGCGTACGCTGGCCTCGGGCGAAGGGCTTTTCTGCCAGCCGGAATCGGCCGTGACGCTCGCGGCGCTCGTCCGGCTGCGCGAGGCGGGGAAGCTCGACGAAGGCCGCGGCCCGATCGTCCTGATCCTCACCGGGAGCGGGATGAAGACGCCGGCGGCCCTCGAATCGGCGCCGATCGAGATCCACCGCTTCCCTCTCGCCGGCCTCGAGGCCGGCTTGGCCGGCCTGTGCTGAGCGGCTAGGCCTTGTCCATCAGGAAGCCGAAGATCTTGTCCCGGTTGGGGAACAGCGCCGGCGTTCCGCCCGTGTGGACGAAGACGACCTTGTCCGTCGGATTGAAGAAGCCGGTCTTGATGAGGTCGATGAGACCGATCATGGCCTTGGCCGTGTAGACCGGATCGAGGACGATCCCCTCGGTCTGGAAGACCAGCCGGATCGTCTCGGCCACGGCCCGGTCGACCTGGCCGTAGCCCTCCCCGATGTACTCGTCGAAGACGACCACGTCCCCGGGCAGGATATCGAGTCCGAGCCCGAGGGCCGCGTCGGCGCCCCGGGCGATCTCCAAAACGTCGTCCGAGAAGGGCCCCTTGGGGTCCGAAACGCTGATGCCGAGGACGCGGCAGCCGGCCGTCATAGCCCGGGCGCCGACCAGCAGGCCCGCCTGGGTCCCGCCCGATCCGGTGGCATGGACCACAAAGTCGGGCTCGATACCGCCGGCCCTCATCTGCTCGAGGATCTCGGCGAACGCGGCGACATAGCTCACGGCTCCGAGAGGCAGGGTCATGTCGCCCCTGACGAGCGAGCCTCCGACGGGGACGAGGTACGGCGTGTGTCCCCGCGCCTGCATCTCCCGGCCGATCTCCTGCAGGACGTCCATGGCCTGGGGGGCCTTGACGATCTTGCCCTTGTCGGCCTGGACGAAACGGATGTCGGCGCCGAGGATGACGTCGAGGAGGACGTTGCCGTCGGCCGTGGCCGGCTGCTCGGGCTGCTTGAAGAGCACCAGCACCGGCTTGAGTCCGAAGGTCCTGGCCGCGGCCGCTGTCTGCATGCACCAATTGGATTGGAGGCCCGCCCAGGTGATGACAACGTCGGCCTTCTTCTCGAGCATGTCGCGGACGATGAATTCGAGCTTGCGCGACTTGTTGCCGCCGAAGGCCAGGCCCGTGAGGTCGTCGCGCTTGACGTAGATCTCCGGCCCGCCGAGCCGGGCCGAGAGACGCGCCAGCTTCCGCAACGGCGTTGGGCGATGGATCAGATCGACCCGGGGGAACCGGTCGACCCGGCCGATGACGTCGTCGATGGTGTAGGGCATGGGGGCGTCCTCCGCGGGCCTAGATTATCAGAATTGGCCGAATTATTGAACCGTCAGGGCGGGTCCGGAAAGCCGATAAGGGCGGGTTCGGGTTCCTCGTCGAAGAGAAGAGGGGTGGTCCGGTAGAAGCGCCGGTTCCCGGCCCGCAGCCCGGCCCAGGTCCCGGCCGCCAAGGCCAGGAACGCGAGGCCCCGGCCCGGATCGGCCAGGATGGATCTTTCGATGGCGGCCAGCGCCATCCCGGCGAGCAGGACGCCGATGAGGACGGGCACGGCCGTGAACTGGAGCTTCAGCCGGCCGGGCACCCAGGAGCAGGCGAAGGGCACCTTGCGGTAGTGGAAGAACGCCCCCTCCACGGCGAGGCCGGAAACGGCGAACCCGAAGGCGGCGTGGAGGGCGGCCGTCCGGCCGTCCCAGAGAAAGACGTGGAGGACGAAGACCGCGAAGAAGAGCGGGACGACGTATCCGAGAAGGACGGCCTTCTTCAAGCCGGACGCGTAGGCGCCGGGCCGGCCCGTTTCGGTCAGGCGGAAGATCCAGTTGGCCTCGAGCGAGGCCGGCCGGTCGACGACGATCCGCACGCCGGCCACGACCGTGCCGGCGATGATGATCGGCAGGACCAGGAAGAGCCCGTTCGCGGGCGTGAGCGACCGTAACGAGCCCCGGTTGGCGGCCAGCAGGACGAAGAGCATGGCCGCGCCCACGGCCAGGTAATAGACGAGCGACATCCGGTGACGCGGGCTCGCGCGCAGGGTGTCGGAGAAGAAGCCGCGGACGGCCCGCTCCTCGGGACGGCGGAAAAAGACCGAAGCGATCGCCCGCCGGAGGCCCTCGCGGATCCCGAAGAAGGCGGGTTTCCCTTTCCGGACCTCGAGCGTCTTGAGCATGTGGCGGCGGTAGCTCAGGGCGCTCGAGCCCAGGAAGGCCGTGAAGGACAGGGCCAGCGCCAGTCCGGCCGTCCGGGCCTGGGTCTCGAAGACGGCGTCGCGCGTGCCGAGCAGGACCTCGTAGAGCCCGACGAACCACAGGGGCGGGAAGCGGAACACGAAGGGATGTTGCGTCTCTTTGAGGATCTCGAGGTCGCGGAAGGCCCGCCCGACGACCGACGGCGCGGCCACGAAGCTGAGGAGGAGGAAGACGAAGGCCACGATCAGCGCGAAACGGACGACAAGGGCGGCCCGCCGGTAGAGCCCTTCCGGGAGGACCGCCGCCAGCAGGCCCTGGAGCAGCACTACGGAGAAAAACACCGAGAAGCAGGCCGCGAAGCCGGCCGCGAGATGGGCGGCGACGTAGCGCACGCCCAGGACGACGGTGTCGGCCCGCCATTGCGTCAGGTAGATCGAAAAGAGGACCGACGACAGGCTCATCATGGCCGTCGAGAAGGCGGCCGTGAACAGGACGAACGAAGCCAGCTTGGACGCGAAAACGGTCCTCAGGCGCAGGGGCAGGGGCGTCAGGTTGAGGAAGTCCCGCCGGTCGGGGAAAAGGACGTCCCATTCGAGCAGGGTGACGATCCCGAAGACGAGCATCATCAGGGTGAATATGTAATTCTTTTCCTGCCAGGACCGTCCGATGTCGGGAACGAAATGGTACTTGAATAGCATGAGCTCGGAGGCCCAGAAGAAGAAAACGGCCAGAAGCGCGAGCAAGACGAAGAGCCGCTCCTTCATCTGGTCCTCGAATTCGACCAGCTCGTTGTGGAACAGGCGGCCGAAGAAATGCCGGGTCAGGAGGGCGAACGGCCCGAACCAGGCTCCCCTTCCGCCCACCGGCCTAGCCCGTCCCTTTCATGGCCCCGACGAGACGCCCGGCCACCTCGTCCGTGTCCTCGTGGAGGACCAGCTGGCTGAAGATCTCGGACAGGGACGGCAGGTGCATGAGATGGCGGAGGCTCTCGACCGAGTCGTTGGCCACGACCTCGCCTTTATGCAGGATGATGACCTTGGTGCAGATCTTCTCGGTGACCTCGAGGACGTGGGAAGAGTAGATGACGATCTTACGCTCCGCGGCCAGCCGGCGAATGAGGTCGCGGACGACGAGGGCGGTCGTCACGTCGAGACCGGAGAGCGGCTCGTCGAGGAGCAGGATGTCGGGATCGTGCAGCAGGGCGGCGGAGAGCAGGACCTTCTGGCGCATGCCCTTGGAGTAGGAGGCCACGGGGCCGTACATGTCCGTCTCGAGGTCGAAGACCCGAAGGAAGGCCAGGGCCCGGTTCCGGACTTCCGTCTCCCCCATGCCGCGCAACCGGCCGACCAGCCGCAGGTAATCGAAAGCGCTGAGATGAGGGTAGATCTCGGACTGCTCCGGTACGTAGCCGAGGCGGCCTTTGAAAGCCCGGAGATCGGCTTTGATGTCCCGGCCCTCGAAGAGGATCTCGCCGCGCGTCGGCTCGAGCAGGCCGGCCAGCATCCGGATCGTGGTCGTCTTGCCGGCGCCGTTCGGCCCGAGGTAGCCCAGGACCTCGCCCGGCGCGACCGTGAAGCTGACATCCCTGACGACGGTGAAGGCCGAGAACTTCTTGGAGACGCCCCTGAGTTCGAGCATGGTCCTGCTCCACGTATCTGCAACTCCCGTGCCAGACGGGAGTCCGGCGGGAACGGACAGCCGCACCCCCCGTCGCGAGGCCAGGATGCCGCCCGGGCCCCGCGGCCCGGCGTAAACCTATTTTACAGTCCCCGCCGCGTCAGTAACGCGGATCGCTCAGGACGATGGCGCTCGTGGCCATGGTCTTCCCGTCGACGATGAGCTCGACCCGGTATTCTCCCGGCCGGACCGGGAAAGAGGCGAATGCGGAGTCGCCGCCGGCGCCGCCGTACCCGGCTTCCCTCGCCCGCCGCGCCAGCTCCTGGGCGGCCTGTTTCTCTTCGGGGGTCCGTTCGCGGCGGCCGGTCAGGTTCCAGCGGACAGTGTTGAGACCGACCTCGGCCTTGCCCGCGATCTCGTTGACGAGCATCGTCCCGGAGAAGATGCGGACCTTCACGGGCTCCCGGGGCTTGGATCCGAGGAGATAGGAGATGGCCGCGCCCGCGGGCTCGCTCTCGCCGGCGAAGTTCGACGCGCTCGATTCCCGGCGGTCCTGGCCGATCCAGCGGACGGCCGGCTGCACCGTGAAGAGGTGGACGCCCGCGGCCAGGACGGCCGGCGTCAGCTCCTGCAGGGGCTTGATGTCGGCGATATAGACGCCCCGGCCGTGCGTGGCGACGATGAGATCGGCTTCGCGCGGCTGGACCTTGAGGTCGTGGACCGGCTGGGTCGGCATGTCGTTCTTCATCTTGAGCCAGGTCCGGCCGGCGTCGAGCGAGACATATACGCCGAAATCCGTGCCGGCGTAGAGCAGGTTCGGATTCTTGGGGTCCTCGCGGACGACGTTGACGGGGCCTTCGGCCAGGCCGGCGGCGAGAGACGTCCAGGTGGTTCCGTAGTCCGTGGTCTTGTAGACGAAGGGCCGGAAATCGTCGTTGCGGAAGCCGGTATAGCTGACGTAGGCGGTGGCCGGGTCCGAGGGCGACGCGGCGACCCGGCTGACCCAGTACCCGGGGGCGCCCGGGATCCTGTCGTTGAGCTTGGCCCAAGCCTTGCCGTTGTCCCGCGTGACCCAGACGTTGCCGTCGTCCGTGCCGGCCCACAGCAGGCCGGGGACGAGGGGCGACTCGTCGAAGGTCGTGATGGTGCAGTACTGGATGTTGCCGTCGCCGCCCTTGCCCTCGACCGTGAGCTTGGCCGGGTCGTTGGTCGTGAGGTCGGGGCTGATCTCGGTCCAGGTGTCGCCGCGGTTGGCCGACATGACGACGATGTTGCCGCAATGGTAGACCGTGTCGCCGTCGTGGGCCGAGACCAGGATGGGCGAGCACCAGTTCCAGCGCGTCTCCGGCTTCAGCCGCTGGTAGGCGATGCTCTTCGACGCGCCGGTGACGAGGTCGATGCGGGTGAGCGGGCCGAACTGGGATTCGTTATAGAGGGTGCGGTTGTCGGTGCGGTCGAAGACGTTGTACATCCCGTCGCCTCCGCCCATGTTGAACCAATCCTCGAGGCGGATGGGCGGGCCGGACGCCGCCGCTCCTCCCCCGTACCCTCCCCCGCCGCCGACCTTGGTGCTCGGGCCCATCAAATTGCCGTTGTCCTGCAGGCCGCCGGCCACCCGGTAGGGCCAGGACATGTCGTAGTCGATGGCGTAGAACTGGGCCAGCGGCAGGAAATCGGGATGGTACCAGTTCTTCCCGCCGTCCCAGGTGACGCCCAGGCCGTGGTCGTAGCCGAGCAGCATGTGCCGGCTGTCGGCGGGATCGATCCACAGGGCGTGGTTGTCGCCGCCGAAACGGAACGGGCTCGTCCAGGTCTTGCCGCCGTCGCGGCTGGCCAGGACGCCGACACTGAGGATATAGACGACGTCGGCGTCGTTGGGGTCGACGATGATCTGACCGTAGTAGTATCCGGGATTGCCGCCGATGGAGCGTTTTTCAGGGTTGACTTTGGCCCAGGTCGCGCCGGCGTCGTCGGAGCGGTAGATCTCGCCGTCGATCATGCCCGCGCTCGAGCGCCCTTCGAGGACCTCCCGATAGCGGTCCGCGGCCGGCATCCCGGGCTTGTTGGCGTTCTCGATCTCCGCGTAGAGGATCTTGGGGTTCTTGGGGTAGATGGCCAGGCCGATGCGGCCGATGACGCCGCCCGGGAGCCCGTTCGTGAGCTTGGTCCAAGACTTGCCGCCGTCGGTCGTCTTGTGGATGCCCGAACCCGGCCCGCCGATGCCCCAGGTCCAGGGCCGGCGGAAGCGGTCGTAGGCGGCCGCGTAGAGGGTCTCCGGATCGGAGGGGTCCATGACCAGGTCGACGGCCCCGACGGCCCGGCCGTCGACGGAGACGTCGAGGACCTTGGCCCAGGTCTTGCCGGAATCGGTCGTCTTGTAGACGCCGCGCTCGGGGTTCTCGGAATACAGATGTCCCAGGGCCGCGACGTAGACGGTCCCGGGATCGGCCGGGTGGACGACGACGCGCCCGATATGGTGGGTCTCTTTGAGCCCCACATTCGTCCAGGTCTTCCCGGCGTCCGTCGACCGGTAGACCCCGTCGCCCCAGTAGGTCGAGCGGGAGTTGTTGGCCTCACCCGACCCCAGCCAGAGGACATCGGGATCCGACGGGGCCACGGCGACGTCGCCGATCGAGAAGACCCTCTCGTTCTCGAAGAGCGGCTCGAAGGTCTGGCCGTTGTTCTCGGTCTTCCACAGGCCGCCGGAAGCCGAGGCCGCGTAGAACGTGTGGGGCCTCTGGAGGGGCACCGCGAAGTCGACGAACCGCCCGCTCTGCTGGGTCGGTCCGATCGACCGGAAATCCAGCGCCTTGAGGACGGCGGCGTCTTCGAGCGCGGCGGCGGCCGGCGCCTTGCCTTTGGCCGCGGCGCGGCCCTGGGCCGGCGCGGACGAGGGCAGGGCGAGGGACAGAGCCAGGATCAGCACGACGGGAAGCGCGATCTGTTTCTTCATCGGACGGTCCTCCTTGACGAAAGTCCTCAAGCCTCGGCGCGCCGGTAGACGACGTTCCGGGCGGCCAGATCGGCCATGACGGACCGGAAGGCGGCCTCGTCGGCGCCGATGTGTTCCGGCGCGACGATCCCCTTGCGGGCGAACCGGCCGGTCAGGATGAGCCGGGCGGCCGCGGTCGCCGGGAACCCGGTCGTCCGGGCCATGGACGAGAACCCGCTCGACCGGTCCCGCCGGTCGAACAGGTCGTAGGCGTAGCGTTTCGGCTGGCCGTTCTCGTGCCCGGCCACGACGATGCGCATGATGGTGAACTCGTCGTCCTCCTCGTCGAGGCGCCAGTGCTTGAAGAGGACGGCCGAGGAGACGTCGACGGGCCGGACCCGGACGCCCCGGACCTCGATCTCTTCGGTGTCGAGGAACCCTCCGGCCCGCAAGGCGCGGATGCGCTCCACGTGGCCCGGGTAGCGCAGGGTCTT
>JBFYNT010000102.1:0-5246 GCA_041304225.1 Candidatus Aminicenantota bacterium | reverse complement strand
CCAGGCCCATGATGTAGATCGTCTCCGGCGAGTTGGGATCGACGCGGATCTGGGCGAAGACCCAGCCGTAGGTGCCGCCGAAGCGTTCCATCCCCGGCGGGCTGACCTTGCGCCAGCTCGCGCCCGCGTCGTCGGAGCGGTAGACCTCAGCGCCGACGATGCCCCTCTGGCGGGGCCGGCCGTAGGAATCCTTCTCGCCCGGCTTCGGCTCGACGCCCGGCGTGTGGTTGTCGACGTAGGCGTAGATCGTCGACGGCTTGGTCCGGCAGAGGTCGAGGCCGATGCGGCCGGTGAAGTTCGTGTCCGGGAGGCCGCTGTTGATGGGCGTCCAGGTCTTGCCGCCGTCGGTCGTCTTATACAGGCCGTCCTCGCCGCCGGGGACGGGGTCGCTCCAACGCCGGCGGATGCGGTTCCAGGTGGCGGCGTAGAGGGTCTCGGGCTGCTGCGGGTCCATGACCAGGTCGTTCGACCCGACCTTCTCGTTGACGTAGAGGACCTTCTGCCAGGTGGCCCCGCCGTCGATCGTCTTGTAGACGCCGCGGTCGGGATTGGTCGTCCACTCGTGGCCGGTGGCCGCGACGTAGACGATGTCGGGGTTCTTCGGGTGGATGACGACGCGCCCGATCGTATACGTCCCCTCGAGGCCCATGTGCTTCCAGGTCTTGCCCGCGTCGGTCGACTTGTAGACGCCGATGCCCGGCTCGGAGGCCCGGAAGATGTTGGCCTCGCCCGTCCCGACCCAGACGATGTTGGGATCGGACTCGGCCACGGCGATGTCGCCGACGGACAGGGTCGGCATATCGTCGAAGATGGGCTCCCAGGTCGTCCCGGCGTTGACGGTCTTGAAGACGCCGCCCGTGGCCGCGCCGGCGTAGAAGACGGTCCGGCTGCCGAGCGGGACGGCGACGTCCGTGCAGCGGCCGCCGAGGTCGAACGGCCCGATGAAGCGCCACTTGACGTCCTTGAAGGGCGATTGCCGCTCCATGGCCGTGTGCTGCTCGAACCATTTGAGCCGCTGGGCCGGGTCGGTGTTCTCGATCTTCTTCTGGCCCTTGGCCGGCGCCTTGCCCTGGGGGGCGGCGGCGACGAGGACGGCCAGGACGGCGACGGCGCCGAGGGTGACGAGCGAACGTCGGGACATGCGCATCAGAACCTCCTTTAATTCGGGGACACAATACCTATTCACCAATTTCGCGGCCAAATTAATTGGTGAATAGGTATTGTGTCCCCCTTTTTATTTGATCTCGACTTCGTAGACAAGCAGGGTGTTGGGGGAGATGACGAACCGTTTCTCGCCGGGCCGTTGCTTGGCGTAGAAGCCGTTGGCCGTGTAGCCCTGTTCGGGCCGGACGATGACCAGCCGCTTCTCGCCCTTCCTCATCCGCGCGATCGCGGCGTCGAGGCCGGGATTGACCCGGGGCGCGCCGACCGTGAGCTCGAAGGGCTCGGGCGTTTCGCCCCAGTAGGGCTTGCCCTCGTCGGCCGTGCTGACAAAGGCCTTGCCCGCCAGGGGCGCTTTCCCGATGTAGGCGGCCGTGACCACCGATCCGTTGACGAGGGGCTCGCCCCGGCCTTCCTTCAGGACGATGGACTCGACGCCGCTCTCGTCCCTGACCGCGCCGGGCCAGTTCGTCCGGACGTATTCGTCCTCCCGGGCCTTGCGCTCGGCGTCCTCGCGGACGACGCGGGCCTTGGCCGCCTCGACCAGGGCCTGGAACGAGGCGGTCGTCGGCCGGAAGGCCCGGGCCTTTGTCCCGACGCGCACGATCCGCACGGTCTCGACGTCGTCGTCCTGGACGATGGCGTTCACCACGTCCAGGCCCGCGACGACCGAGCCGAAGACCGTGTAGTCGCCGTCGAGATAGGAGCGGTCGGCGAGGGTGATGTACCACTGGCTGCCGTTCGTGTGCGGCCCGCCGTTGGCCAGGCCGACCATCCCGGCCCGGCCGTGGTCGAGACCCGCGCCGCCGACCACCTCGTTGGGGAACTCGAAGCCCGGCCCCTCGGCCTTGCCGCCCGCGCCCATGCCGCATTGGATGACGTGGCCGGGGACGACGCGGTGCCACTTCGTCCCGTCGAAGAAGGGCTTCCCCGGCGGCATGGCGGTGTTGTCGACCGTGCCCTCGGCCAGCCCGACGAAGCCGGCGACCGTCATCGGCGTCCGCTCGAACTCGAGCGACATGACGATGAGGCCCTTGTTGGTTTGGACCTCCGCGTAGAGGCCTTCGGGGTACTTGGGGCTCCGGCAGGAGGCGCCAACGAGGGCGATCCCCGCGACGGCGAGAACGAGCACGGCCCCGGCGGTTAACGATCGAAAAATGGGGGACATGATATCTATTTCCTATTTATTTCCTGGATAACCGCTCCGGGGCGCATATCAAAAAATGGGAAACGGGTATCATGTCCCCCATTTTATGACAGGACCTTGAGGAGATGGTAGTCCGACTCGATGTCGGTCGTCTTGACGTCGCCGGCCGCGCCGAACTTCAGGAACTCGACCCGTTCGCCGACGAGGTGGACGAGCCCGCCCGTCCGGCCCTGGATCAGGGCCTCGACCGCCGCGTGCCCCAGCCGGGCGGCCAGGATGCGGTCGACGGAGGTCGGCCGCCCGCCGCGCTGAACGTGCCCGAAGACGGCGATGCGCGTCTCGAGGCCCGTGCCGGCCGTCACCGCCGCGGCCACCTCGGCCGCCGTGCCCCGGCCCTCGGCGACGACGATGATCCAGCTGGCCTTGCCGAGCGCCCGGCCGGCCTTGATCTCCGCGCAAAGGGCGTCGAGGGGCACGTCCTTCTCGGGCAGCAGCGCTTCCTCGCACCCGCCCGCCAGGGCGACCTGCATGGCGATCCAGCCGCACTTCCGGCCCATGACCTCGACGACGAAGATGCGCTCGAGCGAAGTGGCCGTGTCGCGGATCTTGTCGACGGCGTCGAGCGCGACGTTGACCGCGGTATCCGCGCCGATCGCGCCGGCGACGCCCGGCACGTCGTTGTCGATGGTCGCCGGGATGCCGACGACGGGGAAGCCGTGCCGCTCGGCCAGCACCCGGGCCCCCGCGAGCGAGCCGTTGCCGCCGATGACGACCAGCCCGTCGATCGCCCGCGCCCTCAGGTTGGCCAGGGCCGCCCGCTGCCCCGCCTCGGCCAGGAACTCCTCGGCCCGGGCCGTCTTGAGGATGGTCCCGCCGAGCCCGATGATGTTCGAGACCGAACGGCGGTCGAGCGGGACGAAGTCGCCGTGGATGAGGCCGTGGTAGCCGCGCACGACGCCCTCGACCTCGAGCCCCGCGGCCACGGCCGTCCGCACCACGGCCCGGATGGCGGCGTTGACGCCGCCGCAGTCCCGGGTCAGGACGGCGATCCGCTTCATGGTCGGGGGCGTGGGCACGGGCGGATTATATCAAAAAACCGGCCCGCCCCGCGCCCCGTATGATAGAATGTTATTTTAGAAGGAGAGTGATCCCCATGGCCAACAAGAAATTCGCCATCGGCTGCCTGATGGTCGTCCTCGCCGGCTTGCTCATCGGCGCCGTCTACGTCACGGGCGTCTACAATTCGCTCGTCGGGCTCGATCAGAAGACCCAGTCCCAGTGGGCCCAGGTCGAGAACGCCTACCAGCGCCGGGCCGACCTCATCCCCAACCTGGTCGAGACCGTCAAGGGCGCGGCCGCCTTCGAGACGGACACCTTCACGGCCGTCACCGAGGCCCGGGCCAAGGTCGGACAGGTCCAGGTCAACGCCGGCGGCCTCAACGCCGACGCCATCGGCAAGTTCCAGGCCGCCCAGGACGGCCTCTCGTCGGCCCTGTCGCGCCTGCTCGTCGTCGTCGAGAAATACCCCGAGCTCAAGGCCACCGAGAACTTCAAGGAGCTCCAGGCCCAGCTCGAGTCGACCGAGAACCGGATCACGGTCGAGCGGATGCGCTTCAACGAGGCCGCCCAGGCCTTCAACACCCGGCGCAACCGCTTCCCGGCCGTCTTCATCGCCGGCTTCTTCGGCTCGAAGTTCGCCGACAAGGCCTACTTCAAGGCCCAGCCCGGCTCCGAGACCGCGCCCAAGGTCAAGTTCTAAGCGCGCCCGGACCCGGAATAAGGCCTGCTCATGTCCGTCGTCGCCCGCGTCCGGCGCCCGCTCGCGCTCCTCGTCCTGGCTTTCGTCCTGGGCGCGGGAGCGCTCGTCTTGTCGCCGGCGGCGCCCGCCCTCGTCCCGTGCCTCGCGGCCCAATCCGGCCCCCGCATCCCGCCGGCCCCCACTCGCTGGGCCACGGACCAAGCCGGGTTCCTCTCACGCCAGGCGGTCGAACGGCTCGACGCCCGCCTCGAGGCCTACGAGCGGCAGACCGGCCACCAGCTCCTCGTTTGGATCGGCCGGACGCTCGGCGCAAACGAAGTCCTCGAGGACTGGGCGGTCCGGACCTTCGAAGCCTGGAAGGTCGGGCGCAAGGGCATCGACGACGGGCTGGTCCTCTTCATCTTCGCCGAGGACCGCAAGATCAAGATCGAGGTCGGCTACGGCCTCGAGGACGAGGTCCCGGACGCCTACGCCTTCCGGGTCATCAATAACATCCTCGCCCCGGGCTTCCGGGACGGGCGGCCCGACGAGGCGGTCGACCAGGCGGTCACCGCCCTCATCGGCTACATCGGCGGGGACGAGAACGCCGCCGGCGGCGATCGCGGCGATGGCGCTCGGGATATCCGCCGCATCTCGTCCCCGGTCAAGACGGTCTTTGGCGGCATCGTCATCCTCATCCTCATCGTCCTCTTCATCACCAACCCCTCGCTGGCCCTCTGGCTCCTGCTCAACATCCTGGGCGGCGGCCGCGGGGGGGGCGGCGGTTGGGGCGGGGGCGGGGGAGGCGGCTTCGGGGGCGGCGGGGGACGCTCGGGCGGCGGCGGCGCCTCGGGCGGGTGGTAAGGCGGAAGGGGGGACCATGACCGTTCACAGCCGGCGCCAGCTCCTCACGACGGTCGACGTCGACCGGGTCAAAGCGGCCATCCACGCGGCCGAGTGCGTCGCGTCCGGCGAGATCCGGGTCTCGGTGGCCCGCTTCTTCTGGGGCAGCGTCCGCCGGGCGGCCGAGGGCGCCTTCGTCCGGCTGGGCGTGACCCGGACCAAAGACAGGAATGGCATCCTGTTCTTCATCGTCCCCGCCCGCAAGAAGTTCGTCGTCCTCGGCGACGAAGGCATCCACGCCAAGGTCGGCCAGGAGTTCTGGGAGTCGCTGGCGGCCCTCATGTCCGCGAGCTTCCG
>JBFYNT010000101.1:0-8647 GCA_041304225.1 Candidatus Aminicenantota bacterium | reverse complement strand
CAGACGGCCGGGCCCGGCGGCGAGGGCCAAGGCCACGATCGTGAAAACGGCCAAGCGCTTCATGGGACAGGCCTCCGCGGAGATGGACCTCGAAAAAATGATACGCCTTAAGCCCCGGCCTTTCAAGCCGCCTCCGGGGTGGCCGCGCCGGCCGCCGCCTTGCGTCGCCGGTAAGCCGGGATGAGCATGAGGCAGACGGCGATCAGGACGACGACCGCGGCCACGTTGAGCAGGGCGTAGCGCTCGATCCTCAGCCCGATATATTGGGTGCCCACGAAGACGGCCAGCGCGGAGAGGGTATCGCCGCCCCGGACGAAGAAGGTGTCGATGGCCGCCTTGGCCTTGTACTTCTCCTCCCGCTCGGTGACCAGGAAGAGCGCGGCTTTGGCCGTGTTCTGGAGCGAATAGTCCGTGCCGTTCTCGAGGACCTTGACCCAGCGCACGAGAAGGAAGACGGCCCCGAACGAGATCAGGGCGTAACCGCCCAGGGCAATGAGCGGCAGGAAGAGCAGGGCCCCGCCGACGCCGGCCCAGCGGAAGATCCGGGAGACCAGGAAGAGCTGGATGACGAGGGCCACGAGGTTCGTCCAGAACTGGTAGTCCATGAAGGCGTTGTGGATCGCCTTGCTCTCCGTCTTCGCGGCCGGGGCCGGCGAAGCCGCCGCCGCAGCCACCCCGGCGACCGCCGCCCCGAGCTCCGGTCCCCGGGCCTCGCCGGCCGCGATGGACCTCTTGACGGTGACGTCGCTCATGATGAATTCGCCGGTGGCGTTGACGAAGTTGTAGAGGCCGATCATCAAGGCGATGAGGAGGAGGTAGCGGCTCTTGAAGACCAGGCGGAAACCGCCGCCGGTCCTCAGGGGCCGCTCCTGGACGGCGGCCTTTTCGGCCGCCCCGGCTACGCCGCGCTCGCAGTCCTCGCGGGCCTTGCGGACGTCCCGCCGGTGGATGAACCGGGCCAGGACGATGCAGAGGCCGAGGACGATCCCGGCGATGAGCATGAGCTTGAATTGCCAGTTGCCGCCGAGGTGGTCCCTCAGCTTCTTCATGAACGGCAGGGTGGCGATGAGGCCGCCGAGCGAAGCGCCCAGGGCGACGAGCGGGAAGGTCCGCTTGCCGGCCTCGTCGGTGTAGAGGTCGTTGGCGAATCCCCAGAACTGGGCGATGACGAAGTAATTGAAGATCCCGACCCAGATGAAGAACAGGATGCCCATGGGCTTCTCGGCCATGCCGCCGGCGTGGAGGGCGTAGAAGACGACCAGGTTGGAGATGAAGAACAGGGTCGTCCAGGTGATGAGGGCGTGGCGCGGCACCTTCGAGGCCAGGCGGCTGAAGGCCTTGATGACGAAGACGAACAGGACGGCCTGGGCGCCGCTGAGGCAGCTTTTAATGACCGCGGAATCCTTGTCGACGAGCAGCAGGGACTCGCGCAGGGGCTTCAGGATGTAGTAGGCCAGCAGGAGCAGGAAGATGTTCAAGGCCAGCAGGAGGGCCTTGGGCGCCTCGCCCGGGCGGATGTCGGCGAAGATCCTGAGAAAGCGGTAGCCGGCGGGCAGGCGGTCGGACATCGGATCTCCCTTTGCGCGTCGTCAGAACAGGACGTTCGCTTCCCCGTTGACCTTGATCTGGGTCTGGATCAGCCGGACGACGAGCCGGCGGCGGGCGTTGAGCGCCCCGATCTCGGTGTCGTCGAGATAGCGGCCCAGGTCGGCGGCCACGGCCGCTTCGTCCCAAGCCAGGAGCTTCCGGTACAGGAGCCGCGAGCATTTGCGGATGGGGCAGCGCGAGAGAGCGTACTTCTTAGGGGCGAAGGCCTCGGAGAAATCGACCCGGAAGATCTTGCCGTCGTCGCCGCCGATCAGGGTGTCCTTGTCGTTCCGGCAGTCGTCGTAGACGAGGTTCTGGAAGACCCGCAGGTCGGCCATGGCCCTGGCATGGTAGTCCGGGTCCTCGGGGGGGATCCGCCGCTCCCGGCGCTCCTCTTCCGACATGGCGTTGCCGACGAAGGCCTGGAGAGCGCCCGGATTCTCGGCGACCGACCGCTCGACGATGGGCGGGATGAAGCCCAGGCCGAGGTACTTGTCCAGGGCGTAGGCGGCCAATTCGTACTGGTAGCTGTCGGGCAGGGCATCGGGCCGCCGGCGGTCGACGTACTTGAAGAGGGCGGGGAGGACCCGGCCATGGGCTTCCAAGGTCAGCTTCCAGGCGTCGGTCCGCCCGCCCGGGCCTGGGCTGCGGCCGGTCACGGCGGCGGTCTTGAGGAACTCCTCGAGATCGCGGGGCGCCATGGGCTTCGGCACGGCGAGCTTGACGCCGCTGCGGGCGGCCACCTCCTCGGTCTCGCCCCAGAGCTTGAACTCGCCGCCGGTATAGATCAGGGCCGAGGGGATGCCCCCGTAGCTGCCGGAGATCCCCGTGTCCATGATCCAGACCTTGTCCTGGAAGCGGGCCACGGCGCTCCTCTCGACGACGGGGCTCGAGCCGCCCTTGAGGCGGGTATAGAAATAGCTGTGCCCGACGACCATGGCCTTGGCCCCGAGGTTGGCCAGGGTCCGGTCGACCTCGGCCTGGGCGGTATCGCCTTTGGTGGCCAGGCCGCGGAACCAGAGCGGGCTGTCCGGATCGTAGACGATCTTGGGCTTGAAGGGCTCGTTGAAGCGCTGGGGGTTGCGCATCCGGCCCTGGAAGAAGGCCAGTTCCGAGCGCATGACGGCGTTGATCTCGCGCAACGGCCAACGGGAGAAGGTCTCGCTGACGCCGGCGTGGGAGTAGACGACGTCGTTGATCTTGATGACGGTGTTGAGGCGGGTCAGCCAATCCCCGTACTCGCGGTTGAAGCCTTCGACATAGGCCCGCTGGGCCTCGGGGTTACGGCGGGCGATCGTCCTCTGCCAGAAGCCGTAGAGGGCGTCCTCGTAAGCCGGCTCCGCCCCGGCGGCTTGGAGCCTCTTGCGCTCCTCCGGGGGCAGGGTCTTGACGAACTCGTCCTCGCGGGCCAGGCGGAAGTCCTGCGGGATGAACGACAGGAACTGCTCGACGGTGACGTAGCCGGGGTAATCCAGGGCGATGCCGGTGATGTTCATCTCCTCGTGGTTGCCGAGGAGCACGTGGACCTTTCCGCCGGCGGCCGCGGCCTCGGTCTCGAGGCTCCGGAGGAGATCCAGGATGCGCCGGGCGTCCGGGCCCCGGTCCAAGATGTCGCCCAGCTGGACGAAGTGGGCCGTCCCGCCCGTCCAGTGGAGGTCGGCGTCGACGAGGGCGACCTCCGGATGGGCGAGGATGAAGACGAAACGGTCGTAATCGCCGTGGAGGTCGGCGATGGCGACGACCCGCTCGACCCCCGACCACTGGTAGGGGACCTCGTCGACGACGGCCGGAACGTCCGGAGCGGCGGGAGGCGGGAAGATGGAGAAGAGGAGGACGAGGAGAAGCGGCAGGAGCGGGAGGCGTTCCCCGGGGCGGCCTGGTCTGCGTCGCGGCATCGCTTTATGCTTCATTCCCTTTATAGCGGTTTTCCGGGGGAGAATCAAGCGGGCGCGAGGTCCGGTTGACTCGCCGCCGCCCCCGCTGTTATTCTGAGCGCGGCGACCATCCGGGGAGAAAGGACTCGCGATCATGACCAAACGGTCCGGAGCCATCATCCTGCTGACGATCGGCGGCCTGCTCGCCGGCTGCCGCGGTCCCGGGCGCGAGGCCGCGCTGGGGGCGGCGGCCCCGGCCAAGGTCAAGCCCGGCGTCGAGGTCTTCCTGGCCAAGCATCTCGACCTCGTCAAGGGCAAGAGGGTGGGGCTCATCACCAACCCGACGGGCACCGACTCGCGCCTGGCGACAACGGTCGACCTCTTTCTTGAGAATCCGGAAGTCAAACTCGTCGCCCTTTACGGTCCCGAACATGGAGTCCGCGGGGACGCCCAAGCCGGACAATACGTCCCTTATTACGTTGATCGGAAATACGGCCTGCCGGAATATAACCTTCCGGTCTTCAGTCTCTACGGCCAGTCGATGAAGCCCGAAGTCGGGATGCTCAAGAATATCGACGAGTTCATGCGTTCTTTCGATACCAAGGAAACCGGGAAGGCCCCGGAAGGAGCCATGGTCGAAGGGATCGACGTCATGATATTCGACATCCAGGACGTCGGGACGCGCGTCTACACCTACGTCGCCACCATGGCCTACAGCATGCAGGCCGCGGCCGAGAACGGGATCGAGTTCATCGTCCTCGACCGGCCGAACCCCGTCAACGGGGAGGACATGGAAGGGCCCATCCTGGAATACCCCGAGTTCAGCTCCTTCATCGGGCTCTTCCCGGTCCCTGAGCGGCACGCCATGACGATCGGGGAGCTGGCCCGGCTGTTCAACGACAAGTTCCTGGCCCGCAAGGCCAAGCTGACGGTCGTGCCCATGGAGGGGTGGACGCGGGAGATGTGGTTCGACCGGACGGGACTGCCCTGGGTCATTCCCTCGCCCAACATGCCGACTCTCGATACGGCGACCGTCTACCCGGGCCTGGTGATGATCGAGGGGACTAACGTGTCCGAGGGCCGGGGGACGACGAAGCCGTTCGAGTTTTTCGGAGCGCCTTGGATCGACGGCTTCGATCTGACCAGGTCCCTCAACGGGCTGGGTCTGCCCGGCGTCCGTTTCCGCGAGGCCTGGTTCACCCCGTCTTTCTCCAAGTTCCAGGGCCAGCTCTGCGGCGGCTGCCAGGTCCACGTGACGGACCGGCGAGCCTTCCGGCCGTTTGCGACGGCCCTGCACATCATCAAGACGGTCAGGGACAGCTATCCGGGGAAATTCGAATTCCACACGGACTACTTTGATCAGGTCATGGGCACGGCCTCGGTGCGCCAGGCCCTCGAAGCGGGGATCCCGGTCGCGACCATCCTGGCCAACATCGGGCCCGGCCTGGCCGCTTTCGCGGAACTCCGCAAGCCCTATTTGCTCTATTGACGCATCCGGAAGGGACCTGGTCCCTTCTTTTTATCCCGATTCTTTGATAAAATGAACGCCTTTCCCCTTCGCGGGACCAACATCCGTAGAGGAGAGTGACGAGATGGCGACGAAGAGCCCCCGTTACGCCCTGTCCAACCCGCTGTCGCTCCTGCTCGACAAGCCGGCCGCCGACTTCACCCGGGCCGACCTGCTCAAGGTCATCGAGACGAAGGGCATCGAGCGGATCACCTTCCACTACCTGGCCATCGACGGCAAGCTCAAGGAGCTGACCGTCCCCGCGGCCGACCGCTACCACCTCGAGGCCGTCCTGGCCGAAGGCGAGCGCGTCGACGGCTCGTCGCTCTTCAAGGGCATGGTCGACATGGCCCTCTCGGACCTCTACGTCGTCCCCCAGTACCGATCGGCCTTCTTCAACCCCTTCGACGAGGGCAGCCTCGACTTCGTCTGCCGCTACCTCGCCGCGAACGGTACGCCGGCCCCCTTCACGCCCGACAGCATCCTGGCCCGGGCCGCCGCGATGTTCCGCAAGACGACCGGCCTCCAGCTCAACGCCCTGGGCGAGCTCGAGTTCTTCCTGTTGACCAACCCCGCCGACCGGTCCTATCCCGTCGAGGCCCACCGCGGCTACCACGGCTCGGCCCCGTTCACCAAGAGCGGACCGATCCTCCACGAGATGGTCGCCCACATCGCCCGTGTGACCGGGGCGGTCAAGTACGCCCACAACGAGAACGGCGTCATCGACGGCGTCCGCAGCGACGTCCCCGAGATCGCCGGCCGCCTGGCCGAGCAGCTCGAGATCGAGTTCCTGCCCCGGCCGATCGAGGAGGCCGCCGACGACCTCGTCCTCGGCCGCTGGATCATCCGCAACACCGCCTTCCGCCACGGCGCCGTGGCCACGTTCACGCCCAAGCTCGAAGAGGGGGTGGCCGGCAGCGGCCTCCACTTCCACCTGGAGCTCGAGAAGGACGGCCGCAACGCCATGCGCGGCGCCGACGGTAAGCTCACGGTCGGGGCCCGCAAGCTCATCGGCGGCCTGTGCGAGTACGCCGACTCGCTGACCGCCTTCGGCAACACCGTCTCCTCGGCCTACCTCCGCCTGGTCCCGAACCAGGAGGCCCCGACCCGCATCTGCTGGAGCGACCTCAACCGCAGCGCCCTCATCCGCGTCCCGCTCGGCTGGACCGACGCCGCCCACCTGGGCCGGAAGGTCAATCCCGCCGACACCGCGGACTTCACCGACGAGCGGGGGGGCCGCCAGACGGTCGAGATCCGCAGCCCCGACGGCAGCGCCATGGTCCACTTGACCCTGGCCGGCATCGCCATGGCCGCCAACTGGGCCTTCAAGGGCGACCTCTCGCTCTTCAAGGACTACGGCCCGCTCGAGCTCGCCGACGACCTCTACGTCAAGGGCAACATCTTCGCCGACAAGGAGCTCCTCAAGCGCCTGCCCGTCCTGCCGGCGAGCTGCGTCGAATCGAGCCGGGTGCTCCTCCAGAAGCGGGCCCACTACGAGCGCGAAGGCGTCTTTCCGCCGAGCGTCATCGAATACGTCGCCGCGCAGCTCCAGGCCGAGAACGACGAGTTCATGAACAAGAAGCTCACGGACCTCCCGGCCCACGACCGGCTGCACGAGATCCGCAAGCTCATGCACAAGGACCTGCACAAGAATTGAGCCGCGAAATGATGACCTCCAGAGAACGGTGGCTGGCCCTTTTCGCCGGCGAGAAGCCCGACCGCGTCCCGACCGACTACTGGGCGACGCCCGAGTTCGACCTCAAGATCATGCGGCGCCTCGGCTGCCGCACCCGCCGCCAGATGCTCGACCGGCTCGGCGTCGACTACGAAGTCAAGCTCCAGCCTCGTTACGCCGGCCCGCCCCTCGCCCGCATGCGGGACGAGTTCGGCCGCCGCTTCCGGAGCGTCGGCTACGGCACCGGCGCCTACCGGGAGTGCGTCCACTTTCCCCTGGCCGGTTTCGGGTCGGTCGCCGAGATCGAGAGCAACTACGTCTGGCCGACGGCCGACTGGTGGGACTTCAGCGGCATCGCCGCCCAGGCCCGGCGCGCGGCCGGTCATCCCGTCCGCGGCGGGGGCTCCGAGCCCTTCCTCATCTACAAGGAGCTCCGCGGCATGGAGCAGGCCTTCGTCGACCTCGTCGAGAACCCCGAGATCGTCCATTACTGCCTGGGCAAGCTCTTCGGCCTGGCCTACGACTGCGCGGTCCGCATCTATGAGGCCGTGCCCGGCCGGGTCGACATCTCCTACATCGCCGAGGACATGGGCGGCCAGACCGACCTGATGATCTCGGTCCGCCATATCCGCGAGTTCCTGCTGCCGGGGATGAAGCGCATGATCGACCTGGCCCACCAGGCCGGAGCCCACGCTTTCCACCACAACGACGGCAGCTGCTGGCGCATCATCCCGGACATGATCGGGCTCGGCATCGACCTCCTCAACCCCCTCCAGTGGCGCTGCCCGGGCATGGAGCGGGAGCGGCTCAAGGCGGAGTTCGGGCCGCACATCGTCCTCCACGGCGGCATGGACAACCAATACACCCTGCCGTTCGGGACGGTCGAAGAGGTCCGGCGCGAGGTCGAGGACAACCTGAGGATCCTGGGGGCCGGGGGGGGCTACATCCTGGCGCCGTGCCACAACATCCAGGCCCTGACGCCCGTCGAGAACGTCCTGGCCATGTACGAAGCGGCCCACGAACTCGGCCATTCATAAGAACGCCGGGATTTTTCAGATCCCTCTTTGTGGGACCTCTTTTCTATACCCGGCGTTCTTACCCTCCGGGCGAGCCGATTCGGCCGTAACTGCTTAGTTCCGAAGGGTTAGCAGTACCAGGAGTACAGCTACACCCTAAGCGCCACGCATCTGCAGCCGCCTCGACTCGTGAATGGCCGGTTCGACTCGGCCGGCTTTAGGCTGACAGGCTCTTCCGGCGGGCCTCGAAGTCCGGCACCAGGCGATTCCAAAGGACATTGAAACGATCCTGAAGCTCCTCGTAGCGGGCTGTGTTCTTCGGGTCGGGTTCCGCGGCGAGCCTGTCCTTGGCCACCCACTTGGCGGAGATCGCGGCGATGTCGGCCTTTTCTCCCTCGGACTCACGCCAGTTCCAAACGGCCTGAAGGGCCGCTCCATAGGCCGCCGCCTCGGTCTCCTTCAGGGTCACGACCGGCGCCGCAAAGACGTCGGACACGATCTGGAGCCAGAGCGGGCTCTTGGCCCCGCCTCCGGTGGCCCGGATCTCGGCCGGCTTCAGTCCGAGGTCCCTCATCCGCCCCACGCCGTAGCCCAGGTTGAGGACCGTGCCCTCCATGACCGAACGGACGATGTGGGCGGCGTCGAACGTTTTCCGGTCGAGGCCGAAGAAGACCGCGCTCGAGAAGGGGAGGACCGGCACCCGCTCACCGTCGACGAAGGGCAGGAACAGGAGGCCGTCCGAGCAGGCCGGAGCCCGCCGGGCCAGCCGGTCGCGGCCGGCGTTATCGAGACCGAAGAGCGCTTTGACGATCTCGGTCGTATTGGTCACGTTCATGGTGCAGAGAAGCGGCAGCCAGCCGCCCGTGCTGTCGCAGAAAGCCGCGATCTCGCCCTCCGGATCGACGAACGGTTTCGTCGAGTAGGCGTAGACCGTTCCCGACGTCCCCAGGCTGAGGGTGCAGACGCCGGGCGTGACGTTGCCGCTGCC
>JBFYNT010000100.1:0-6489 GCA_041304225.1 Candidatus Aminicenantota bacterium | reverse complement strand
GCGGCCGGAGTGGAAGGTCGACCAGCCCCAGGGCTCGTACGGCCACCAGGTCCAGCCCGAAAGGGGCAGCCAGGTCCAGCGGCCGTTGTAGTAGGGCCGCCAGTCGTCGTCGAGGCCGTTGGGGATCCAGACGTTGCCGTAGGGGGCGAGATAGGTCCACTCGCCGTATTCCTCGAGCTCGCCTTCGAAATCGGAGAGCTCCTCGGGCAGCTTGCCCTTGGCGAGCTGCCGGGTGGTGGCGGAGGTCCGCGACTCGTTGAACTTATCGAAGCCGTCGTTGGCCACGGCCATGAAGGAGGAGGGCTTCGAGGTGAAGCGGCCCTCGGAGACCTCGAGCCGCTGGCCCGCCTTGAGCAGGGTGGAGCCCTCCTCGCCGGCGGCCTCGATCAGGCCCTCGAAGACCTGGATCTCGGTGTCCCGGTCCTCCCGGACGTCGATGCGATAGACTCCGCGATCGAGGACGTAGAAGGAGGAATCGGCCGAGTGGAGCTCGATACCTTTCTCCTTCTTCAGGGAGCTGACCACGAGGTACATGTTGCCCGACCAGACGCGGATGCGGGCGATGTCGTCGTCCTTCTTGGGCAGGTTGAGGACGTCGACCTTGGTGTCGTTGTCGAGACGCAGATAGTTGCCCCTGCCGAAGTGGATCTCGACCCGGCCATCGGAGGTGCCGATGCGGTCGCCCTCGCTGATGGGCATGTTGAGGGCCGCCTCCTCGTAGCCGAGGTCGGACGCCCTCTGGACGAAGGCCTTGCCCTCGACGAAGCTGAGCCGGGCGACGGACTCGTTGGTGTATTTCGCGTCCTTGATCTCCTGCGCGGTCTGGGGGGTCGGGGCCTGCGCTTCCTGGGCGTAGACACCGGCGGCCAGCACGATGAGCGCGGTCGCGATGATTAATGTCCTTTTCATGGTCCTTCTCCTATCAGCTTCCCATATTGCAAGAACTATGCCAAAGACCCCGCCTGATATCAGGCGGGAAAACGGGGCTTTCCTGTCCTAAATAGGTGACGCCGGAGGACGAGTGGCTATAAATGGGGACGCTTCTATTGATCCCAGCCGGGGATGTCCCATTTCCTGCGGAAGGTCCGCAAGGGCTCCTCGAGCTCGACCATGAGGCCGGGGCTGATCGCCGAAGGGCCTGTCTCACCCGGTCCCGGGCCCGGCTCTCCACTTCTGTCCAGCGCACGCAGGACCGCCGCGAGCCCATCCCGCAGCGCCGCGTGGTTGTAGCCGCCCTCGAGGACCATGGCCAGGCGGCCGCCGGCCGTCCGTTCGGCCATGGCCGTGAGCGACGCCGCGAGCCGTCCGAAGCCGGCGGAGGTCACGGCCATCCCGCCGAGAGGGTCGCCTGCGGCGATGTCGAAGCCGGCGCTCACCACGATGAACTCCGGCCGGAACTCCGCCGCGACGGGCGCCAGGACGCCCTCGAAGATCCGCAGGAAATCGGCGTCGCCTTTGCCGGCGAGCAGGGGCACGTTGAGGTTGTAGCCGAAGCCCTCGCCCCGTCCGAAGAAACGGACCGCTCCCGTGCCCGGGAAGAGGGGGACCTGGTGGGTCGAGAAGTACATGACGTCGCGCCGCTCGTAGAACGCCTGCTCCGTGCCGTTGCCGTGGTGGAGGTCCCAGTCGACGACGAGGACGCGGCCGAGGCCGCGCGTCCGGACGAGATGCTCCGCGGCGATGGCCGCGTTGTTGAAGAAGCAAAAACCCATGGCCCGCGAGGCCTCGGCATGGTGGCCGGGGGGACGGACGAGGGCGACGGCGTTCCGGACGGTCCCGTCCATGACGCGGTCGACGGCTTCGAGGAACCCGCCGGCCGCGAGGAGGGCCGTCTCCCAGGTCTTCGGACCGGCCACGGTGTCGCCGTCCATGGGCACCACGTGGCCGGCCGTCGACTGGACGAGGTCGATGTAGCCGCGCTCGTGGATGAGGGCCAGCTCGCCGTCGGTCGCGGGCCGAGGCGGGATAGCGAGATAGGGGATGGGCGGCCCTTCGTCGAGCATCCGCCGAAGGATCTCGAGGCGCGCCGGAGACTCGATGTGGGCGGGGCCCATCTCGTGGTCTTCGTAGCGCCGGTCGGCGACGACGCCCGTCTTCATCTCGCCTCCCGGATCATTTCTTCGGGAAGAACTTCTCCAGCACTTCCGGCTTGGACCTCGGCGTCAGCAGGCTAACGACGAACAGGGCGCCGAGCGAGGCGATGAGGGCCGGGTAGATGAGCGGGATGCCCCAGGGATCGCCGTCGGGGGCCGGGATGCTATTGAAGATCTTGGGCAGCGCGAAGAAGACCAGGCACACGACGGAGCCCGAGATGATCGAAGCCAGGCCGCCGGCCTTGGTGACGCGCTTCCAAGCCAGCGCGGCGATGAGGGCCGGGGTGATGGCCACGCCGTAGATGGTGTAGGCGAAGAAGCTCATCTCCAGGACCGACTTGAGCTGGGTCGCGAGCAGGAAGGCCACGACGCCCAGGGCGACGATGAGGACCTTCTGGAAGGCGACCATCTTCTTGGGGTCGGCGTCCTTCTTGATGAAGCGCTGGTAGATGTCGCGCATGATGGTCGTCGACGGCGAGAGCAGGTAGTTCATGCCCGTCGAGATGACGACGGCGCAGGCCGCGCCGAGCAGGAGCACGCCGACCGGCATGGGCACGAGCTGTTTCGCCGCCATCAGCACGACCTTGCCGCCCGCCTTGGGCACGCTCAGGTCGATCTGGCCCTTGAGCTTGCTGAAGGCGAAGACGGCGATGACGACGACGACGGTCTCGACGAAGATCGTCCCGACCGTCCACCAGGCCACGGCCTTCTTGGCGTCCTTGCCCGACTTGGCGCTGTAGAACTTCTGGTACATGCTTTGGACGCCGAGCAGGAGGAAAATCGTCGATAGGAAGTAGCCGATGGCCTTGAGCCAGGGGTGGACGCCGAACTGGCTGTTGACGACGGCGAAATAGCCCGGGTCGAGGGCCGCCTGGGCCGCGGGCAGGCCGCCGGCCGCGGCCACGACGAAGGGCACGGCCAGCAGGCAGGCCAGGACGATGATGATGCCGTTCGGCAGGTCCGTGTAGGCGATGGCCACCATGCCGCCGAGGGCCGTGAACAGGATGACGAAGGCCGCGGCGATGAACGTGCCCGCGGCCTCCGAGATCCGGCCGTCGGTGATGACGTTGATGATGAACCCGCCGGCCACGAACTGGTAGGAGACGATGGAGATGAAGGACAGGATCAGGGCGATGGCCCCGAAGAGCCGCGCGGCCGGGCCGTAGCGGACCTCGAGGACGTCGCCCACGGTGTATTGCCCGAAGGTGTGGATCTTGGCGGCCAGGAAGTAGATGAGGATGATCCCGACCCATGCGCCCGCGGCCAGCCACAGGGCCGAGAAGCCGGCCTTCGAGGCGAACTCCGCGCCGCTGATGAAGGTCCCGGACCCGATCCAGGTGCAGATCAGGGTGAAGACCATGACCTGCCACTTGAGGCTCCGCCCGGCGACCATGAACTGCTCCTGGCTCTTGATCCGCCGCGAGCGGACGAAGTTGAGGACCGTCAGCGCGACGAGATAGGCGAGGATGATGACGACGTAGATCGACATGCCGCCCTCCTTCCGGCCGGGGTGACCGGCGCTATAACGCGAGGTCGGGCGGCGGTTCGCCGCCCTTCCGTTCGAGCTTCACCGACAGGAGCCGGGTCATGTTGGGCTCGGCCATGGTCGTGCCGTAGATGTAATCGGCGACTTCCATCGTCTTGTAGTTGTGGGTGATGATGATGAACTGCGTCTGGTGCTTGATGGTCTTCATCAGGTCGAGGAAGCGCGACAGGTTGACGTCGTCGAGGGCCGCGTCGACCTCGTCCAGGAAGCAGAAGGGGGACGGCCGGTAGCGGAAGAGGGCGAAGAGGAAGGCCAGCGAGGTCAGCGATTTCTCGCCGCCCGAGAGCAGGCTGAGGTTCTGGACCCTTTTCCCCGGCGGCTGGGCGATGATCTCGACGCCGCTCTCGAGGGGGTTGTCGGGCTCGAGGAGCTTCACTTCGGCGTGGCCGCCCTTGAAGAGCGCCATGAACAGGTCCCGGAAGTTCTTATTGACCTCCTCCAGGGCCTTCAGGAATTGGGTCTTGCTCTCCTCGTCGATCTTGCGGATGGCCTCCTCGGTCGAGTGGATCGAGTCGCGCAGGTCCTGGCGCTGCTGGGTCAGGAACTCGAAGCGCTGTTTCTGTTCGGCGTACTCCTCCTCGGCCATCAGGTTGACGGCTTTGAAGCGGGCGATGGTCTCACGCGATTCCTCGAGCTCCTTCTCGACGTCCTCGTCGGTCATCTCGGCGAGGGGCCGCCACTTCTTGGCCAGGCGGCGCGGCTTGGGCGCGGCCTCGGCCGCGGCGTTCTCGGCCGTCTCAAGGGCCCCGGCGGCCTCAGCTTCGCCGTTCTCCTCGGCGTCCTCTTCGGGCATCTCCTCGGCCTCGGGCTCCCCGGCGGGGGCGGCCGAAGCCGCGGCTTCCCCCGCGGCCTTCGATTCGGCCCTGAGCTCGGCCAGCGTCTTCTTGAGCTCCTGCCAGCACATCTCGTCGAGGTTGACCAGGTCGCGGTCGACCTCGGCTTTGTGGATCTCGTGGCGGACCCGCTCGTCCTTGGCCGCTTCCTCAAGCTGCCGGCTCCCGCCGACGGCGGCCTCGAGCTCCTCGAGGGTCTTGCGGGAGGCCTCCAGGGCGGTCTCCGTGGCCTCCAGGCCGGATTCGGCCTCGACCCGCCCCGCGCCGAGGGCCTTGGCGTTTTCTCGGAGAACCGCGATCTCCTCTCGCAGGCGGACCTGGTCCTCATCGCTCTTGCGAGCGTCGGCTTCGAGCAGCTCGATCTTGGCCGCGGCCGCTTCCTTGCGCTTCTCCGCGGCCCGGAGCTGTTCGCCGAGCCCGTTGATCTTCTCCTGGACCAGGTCGAGCCCGTTGCGGGACTCGAAGAAGCGGCGCTCGAGCTCGGCCGCGCGGGCGACGTGCTCGGCCTGGGCCCGCTCCCGCTCCTCGATCCGGTCCTTGAGGGCCAGGGCTTCCGCGTCGTGGGCGGCCAGGCTGTCCTCCGCGCCGCGAAGGGAGGCGCCGAGGCGGTCCTTCTCGCCGCGCAGGTTCTCGAGCTCGCGCCCAAGGACCGCCTGGGTCAGCCGGACCTTGTCGCCGTCGCCGAGGCCGTAGCGGTGCTCCCGCTCCCGGTCCTGGATGACGCGCTCGGTCCGGTCGAGCTCGTCGCGGACGCCGAGCAGATCGGCCTCGAGCGATCCGATCGCCTTGATCCTCTCGTCGAACTCGCCGACGAGGGGCGCCGCTTCCGCTTCCGCGCGGGCCACTTCGGCCTCGAGCCGGCGGATCTCCGCGGCCAGGGCGACGGCGCCCTCGGCCTTCTGCCCGAGCTTGAGGAGCCCGGAGGCCAGGAGCAGGTCCCCCGACGGCGTCAGGAAATTCAGCCCGGGGTGCTCGATCCAGGCCCGTACGGCGTCGCCGATGTGGCCGACGATGACCGCGTCCTCGAGACCGTCGAGCCGGCCGCGGAGCTTCTCGTCGGGCTCGATCAAGTGCTTGAGCTGTCCGACGACGCCGGGGCGGGCCAGGACCTCGGCCGGGACGGCGGGCCGGGCCGCGGCCGGGACGAGCAGGTAGCTGCCGCGCAGGCCCTCGGGCACGCCGCTCAGGAACTCCTCGGCGGGGACGACCCGGGAGCGGGCCCCGTCCCTCCAGAAGGCGTCGAAGAGGCGGGCGTTCTCCGGGCTCGTCCGGATGAGGTCGGCCAGGATGCCCAGGCCGCCGGGCACGTCGTCGGTCCGGCTCTCCTCGCGGGCCTTCTCGTCAATCCGCCGCAGGGCCTGGAGGTGATAGGCGGACTCGTCGCGGCGCGCCTTGAGGGCCTCGATCCGATTGTGGGCCTCTTCGGCGGCGGCGCGGGCCGCGCCGAGGGCCGTCTTGATGTCCTCGGCCCGGCCGACGAGATCCTGCCGGATCCCGCGATGTTCGGCGATGTCGCGCTCCATGGCGGCCAGCCGCGCGGCGACCTCGATGAGGAATCCGTCCTGCTCGCCGAGCTGGGCCGCCAGCTTCTCTTCCTGGCGGAGGAGGAGCTCGATCTCTTTGCCGGTCTTGGCGCTCTCGTTCTTGGTTTCGGTCAGGGCCTGCAGGGCCTGGAAGTAGCTGTCTCTCAGGCGCTCGATCTCCTGGGAGCCGAGGAGCCGGACCTGGCGCGCCTCCCCGAGCCCGGATTCGGCGCCGGCGGCCTCGGCCCGCTTAGCGCCGAGCTCCTCCTCGAACCCCGTCAGGCGGGCCTTGAGGTCCTCGATCTCGCGGGTGAGGACCAGGACGTCCCCGAGCAGCTCGTCGCGGTCGGCCTCGGCCCGTTTCTTCGTCTCCTCGAAGTACTCGACGCGCTTCGTCTCGCGCTCGATGTCGCTGTCGACCCGGGCGGCCTGGGACTTGAGGGCGAAGACCCGCTCCTGGCCGTCCTTGAGGGCCTTCTCCAGGTCCCAGAGCT
>JBFYNT010000099.1:0-7310 GCA_041304225.1 Candidatus Aminicenantota bacterium | reverse complement strand
GGACGATCACCAGGGCGTCCGCGCCCATGGCGGCCGCTTTCTCCCGGAGGAGGCCTTCGACATAGAACCGGTCCATGTGATAGCTCGGCCTGATCCAGACCTCGCCCAGGGCGATATGGTCGCGGCGAGGCTCGCGCCTCAGGAGCTCGACCGACGGCGGCGCGGTCGGGGCGAAGCGGGGCACGTTCGGGTAGAAACGGGCCCCGTAAGGACGGTAACAGCCGGCCGCTCCCGCGACGAGCACGGCCAGAAGGGCTATCGCCAGGCTTTTCGTTTTCATCTCGCGCCTCCCTGAGATCCGTTTTCTGTACTCTCCGATCACCTAATTGGCAAGAACCATGCCAACGGCGGGCGAACGGCCTTGTTGTTCATGTTATATGTTCATTATTAACTGCTTACAACAGATGACGCGGGAATATCCCGGGCTGTTCCGGGCTCCTTCTATGGATCGGGACAAGCACGGGCTGTCCGTTTCAGAGGACAGGTGCGTGAGGCGGGTGCCAGGTCTTCACAAGATCAGGGGAGAAGCCGTCAGTGTGAAGACCAGGTACTCACATTACCGACGTGGATGGCGGCGGCGCCGAAGAGGAGCCGCTTGAAGGAGACCGAGGCGAAGCCCGCCTCCTTCAGGATCGCGGTCAGCTCCTCGGCCCCGTAGAATTTGGGGATGGTCGCGGAGAGGTAGGCGTAGCCGGCCGTCGAGCCCGAGATCCGGGCGCCGACGCGCTTTACGAGAAGGGCCACGTACGCGTGGAACAGCCGCCGGACGATCCCCCACCGCGGTTGGCTCGTCTCCAGGTTGACGAACCGGCCGCCCGGCTTGAGGACGCGGCGGAACTCGCAGAACGTGGCGACCAGGACCGGCCGCGACAGGTTGATATTGCGCGTGGCGAACGAGATCGTCACCAGGTCGAAGGTCGCGGCCGGGAACGGCAGGCTCTTGACGTCGCCGAGGACGAACGCGACCGGCCGGGCCGTCGTCTTCGTCCGGGCGTGCGCGAGCATCGGCAGGGAGAAGTCGAGGGCCACGATCTCCGTCCCCCCGGGGGCCCGCCGGGCCAGGTTCTCGGCCATCTCCCCCGTTCCGCAGCAGACGTCGAGCCAGCGGCCCCCGCCCCGCCGCGCCGCCCGCCGGGCCGCCGCGCGCCGCCAGCCCCGGTCGAACCCCAGCGTCAGCGCGTGATTGACCTTTTCGTAGGTTTCGGCGACCTCGGCGAAGATCTCGCGGAGGGGCCGGTTGGCGCGGGCCGGATCGTCCATCGGGCTCATCCTCTAATAGTAGAGCTTGGGGTCCTTCTTCCAGTCCTTGTCTTTGTCGTGGGCGTACTCGGAGACCCGCGGCCGCCTCTCGAGGAGCCTGACGGAATCGACGGCGCAGGCGTAGCCCGTGCTCCGCGCGCTCCGCCCGACGCAGGCGAGCTTCAGGACGTGCGGCCCCGGCTCCGGCCAGAAGTCGAGCAGCGGGAACACGGCCCCCGCGCGCGACCCGGCCCAGAAGTCGAGCGGCTCCCCGATCTTCACGCCGTCGAGATAGGCCTGGTAGAGGCCGCCGTCCATGGCCGACAACCCGCCGACCTCGAGCCTCAGCGGTTCTTTTGCCGCGACCTCGATCGCGAACTCTAGCCAAGCGCCCGCGGGGCCAACCGGCCGGTATGAGAGGATGTCCGCGCCACTGAGCTCGTCGACCGCCTTCTCCGCAACGCCCGTCCCGTGCCGCCGCGGCGCGGCCGGGTCCCAGCCCCTCACCACCGTCCGGGCCAGGCTCGGCAGGCGCCTCTCCCCCGCGCCCGGCGCCCGCGCCGCGAAGGTCGACGTCCCGGTCTGGTACCAGAAGGCCACGCTGGCATAGTCGTCCTCTCGCTCGTTCCAGCTCGTGGCCTTGTACTCGGGATTCTCGTCCTCCGACATCCAACCCATGTGCTCCAGCGCGACCTTGATGCCGGTGTTGAAGACGACGGGGTCGTGCAGGTGCCAACGATAGGAGCTGACGTGCCCGCCGATCGTCCGGTAGTCGAAGAACGGCACGCCGAAGTAAGGCGTCCCCGACCGCTCGAGGCCCCAGGCGGCCAGAAAATAATCTTCCGTTCCCGTGCCCCAGATCGAGGGCTTGGCCTCGCCGTCGATATATATCTTCTCGTCGCCCTCGCCGAACCAGGCCGGGCTGCGCATCCGGACGCCGAGGACCGCGCCGACGAAATGGCCCTTACCCTCGGTCTCGAGCAGGACGTAGTCCTGGCCCTTGCGAACGGGGTATTCCTGCCTGTACTGGGCGTGGAAATAGGGCGTGTCGTCCGCCAGGCGGTCGAGCTTGATCCAGTCGATATTGTAATAGAGCAGGCTCAGGGGCTTCGGGCTCTGGTTCTCGATCTCGACCCTGGCCGACTTGCGGAACGGCATCCGCCAGAAGGCGTTGTAGGAATCGCCGCCCTCGACGACGACCGGCGTGCTGACCACCTCGCTCCGCTCGCCGAAGCAATTGGCGAAGAAATCCCCGACTGGCGCTTCGACCGACGGCCGCGTCTCTCCGTCCCAGTAGATCCTCAACATGAGCTCCTGGTGGCCGGCCGAGCCCTGGGACGCCCAACCCTGGGGCTCGGGCCCGAGGAAGGTGAACCAGATGTGGGTGATGACCCCGGGCCCGGCGGCGTCCATCAGGACGTGGGTCGCGCCCGGCGGCACGTTGAAATTGTCCCAGTTGCTCTTGACGTCGGCGTCCCCGCGCGGCTCGGCCGCCGGATCGTAGCGTCGCTCGCCGGCGTCGCGGTTCCCGTCGGGCCCGCGGCGCAGCTCGCCCACCCGCATGGTCGAGGTCGCCCGCATGGACCTCCCCTGCTGGGGCCGGGCCAGGCCGTCGAGGACGCCGCCTCCGGCGGTCTCCGCGTCGTCGTCGCGGCAGGCCGGAAGGAACACCAGTCCGGCCAGGACGAGAATGGCCAGGGTCCGCGTGCCGGGTTTTTTCATGGGGGTCCTCGCTTTCATCGAGCGCGATTATAGCCCCGATGAAGGGCGCGGACAAGGAAGGCGGGCTATTTCGAGAAGAAGGGATTGCCCGTCTTCTCTTCCGCGATCGTCGAGACCGCCCCGTGCCCGGGACAGACACGGACGCGATCGTCGAGGACCATGATCTTCTCCCGGAGCATGCGCACGAACCGGCGTTGGGCCTCAGCGGCCTTGCCGGGGGCCTCGTCCGGGAGCTTGCAGATGTCGTTCTTGAACAGCGTGTCGCCGGAAAAGAGATAGTCCCCGACGAGGAAGCAGGTGCTGCCCGGCGTATGCCCGGGCGTATGCAGCGTCGCGACGGAGAACCCCTCGAAGCGCAGCGTCTCCCCGTCGCCGAAGGTGCGCCCGGGCGGCGGGGTCAGGCCCTTGGCGTCCGGTCCGGGGGCCGCGACGACGGCCTGGTAAAGCGCGGCGTAGCGCCCGTTGGCGGCCGTATGGTCGGGGTGGAAGTGGGTGTTCAGGATGGCCTTGACCGTCAAGCCCCGCTGCTCCACGAAGCCGGCGATCCGGGGGTCCTCGACGCCGGGATCGACGATGACCGCCTCATTCGAGGCCCGGCTGTAGACGATGTAGCAGTTCTCGTAGAGCGGCGGCAGCAGGGGCTCGGCGAACTTGTAGGCCAGGGCGAAGCGCATGACGCCCAGGTCCGCGCCGGGACCGGCGGAGAGGTCCTCTTCGAGAATGCCCGCCGTCGGCCGGCCCAGGGCCTCGAAGACGAGGTGCTTGAGCTTCAGGTTGAGGTTGTCGCCGAGGCCTTGACGCTCGGCCCGCTCCAGGAGGTCAAGGGCCCCGGCCTGATCGCCGGCCAGGTAACGGATCGCGGCCGCGTTGTTGTAGGCGTTGACGTGGCGCGGATCGAGGGCGATGGCCTCGGCGTAGAGCCGGGCCGCGTCGGCCAGGCGCTTCTGCTGGAAGTAGATATTGCCCAGGAAATATCGGTAGTGGGCCTCCTGCATCGCGCGGGCGGCCTTTTCCTTCTCGGCGGCGAGCTCCATCTTGGTCTTCCGGGTCTCGATCTCGTCGGTCAGGGCTTCGAGCTCGCGGGACTCCCGGCAGGAGGTGGTGTTCTCCCACTGGGTGTCCAGCATCTGTTGATAGGATTCGAAGGACCGGCTCTTGCGCTCGACCGCGAAGGCGTTGAGCTCCTGCATGAACGGCAGGTCCCGCAGGGCCCGTTCCATGCGCGCGAGGGCCCCGTCGATATCGCCGCGGATGTAGGCGATGTTGGCCAGGTAATAGCCGGCGTAGGCGTGCCGCGGCATCTCACCCGCGCACTTCTCGAACGCGGCCACCGCTTCGGGATACCGGCCCGCGGTGAACTCCCTCAACCCGGACCGGTAGTATTTTTCGGCCGCGGGCAGGCGGTCGAAGGCGTCCTTCACCGCCGGATCCTCGGCCGCGGTCAGGAAGGCTCCGCCGAGCAGTAGGGCGACGAGAAGGACGGCCACTGTGATGGTCTTGGTCATGCGCTCGCCTCCCATGCGTACGACCATTATAATGCAAACCCCGTGCCAAGGCCCCCACCTCGCCTACAGGGGAAAAAGCGCGAAAGAAACCCCTCCCCCGGGCCGGATTTGTAAGGGGAGTGCCTGGAACGTAAAAAAACCGGCCCCCGCCCCTATTGCTCCAAGGGCGTGCCGCCCTCCCGGTACTCGCCGGTCCGGATGAGCCGCTCGATCTTGTAGGTCCCCAGCTTGCGGGCCTTGAGGAAGCCGTCCCAGGCCGCCTCGGCCAGCCGCCCGTTGTCCCTCAGGTCGAAGAGCCACTCCCCGCAGGCCTCGACGGGACCCGCCGGGCTGACGCCGGCGTGGATCTCGCGGAGCCAGCGCTTGTTGAGCTCTTCGTGGGCGCCGATGGGATCGGCCATGAGGATGGGCAGGCCCAGGCCGCAGTAGAAGGCCAGCTCGCTCGGCTTGGTCCAGAGCACGTCCGTCGTCCGGAGCCGGGCGTTGAAGCGGTCGAGGTAGGCGTAGACGTCGGGATCGTAGACGATTTCGACCGACCGCCCGAGCTCGCCGCGCAGCCCCGCTTCGCTCAGGTCGCCCTGGACGCGCTCGAAGACGCTCTTTTGGATGCCGCAGGAGAGCGTCAGGCGCGCGTCGCCCGAAACGAGCCGCTCCTTGAGGCCGCGGAGGATCTTCCCGACGAGCTCGGCCTGGGCGCCCGCGCCGCCGATGGCGAACATGACCCGCAAGGTCCGGTCCGCGGCGGCGGGGACCGAGTCCCGGCCGAGCCAGCCGAGGACCGAGCGCTCGTGGTAGGAGAAGAACTTGCGGGCCGGATCGAGCCGGAGCAGGCGCTCGAAGAGGTCGGATTTGAGCACCTCGAGCCCCTCCTCCGTGCCGATATTCTCCTTGGGCAGCGGGAAGCCGGTCAGGAAGATGGCCTCGTCCGAGACCCCGTAGGCCTGGAGCCGGCGGCGCACCTGGGTGCAAGGGGCGAGGTACCGGATGCGGCTCCGCTTCGCGTCCTCGGGCACCCAGACCCGGTTGAAGTCCGCGTCGCAGATGAGCAGGTACTGGTCCTGCCCCGGCCCCGCGTCGCGGGCCGCGAGCGTGTCCATCGCCACGGCCGTGGCGTAGAAGGTGTGGACCGCCGGATAGGGCGCGGTCGCCAGCTTGTCGCGGAGGCTCCGGCACAGCCCCCGCCGCTCGACCAGCCGTTTGAGGAACCGCACGGCCGCGGTCGGCCGGGACTGGTCGCTTCTCGGGTAGTACGGAGGGATGCGCTGCACGGCCAGGAGGATCGAGACCAGGGCCTTGCCGACGACCGGGATGGCCCCCGCCTTGGAGGACGCGTAATAGACGCGGCGCAGGCGCTTCCAGATGCCGTACTCGGGATCGGGGGTCGACCGGCGCGATCCGTAGATCACGACGCCCTCGTGCGTCAGGTCGCGGAGGGGGTAGGCCGCCCGGAGATGGCCCAAGCCCATCAGGACGGTGACCACCCAGGCCCGGTCACGCGCCTTCATAGACCAGGCTGTCCACGTTCGCGGGGATGCGGATCAGGGTCTTCCGGCCGACGGCGACGCGGCCTCCCCGCCACTCGACCTCCCGGCTGAAGAAGGGCGTGAAGTAGACGGCGAAGAAGACGAGGTCCTTGCCCACGACGGCGGCGGGGAACAGGAGATGGTTCCTGAGCCGGCGGCGGTCCTCGGAGCCGACGAAGAGGAAGTTGACGTATTCGACGGCGATCTTGGCCGCCGCGGTGACGGCCAGGACCGTCCAACCCCACCGGCCGAACGCGGCCGCGCCGGCCGCCGCGAGGACGATCGGATTGAGGAGGAGCTCGGCCAGATAGACCGGAGGCCGCAGCCGGTAGCGGAGCTTGGCCCAGCGCGACATCCGGTTGAAGAAGCTCCCGGGCGTGGCCGACCGGCTGACGTTGGTCACCCAGGTGCAGTTGGTCGAGACCCGGAAGCCGCTCTTGCGGAAGGCCTCGCCGATCAGGAAGTCCTCGGCCAGGTAATCCTTGAAGTAGGCGAAGCCGCCGAAGGTCTCCAGGGCGGCCCGCTCGACGAGCATGGACTTGCCGACGACGATGGCCTGGCGCCCCAGGAACCAGGCGGCCAGGACGCTGCCCGAGGTGAAGAAGCTGAGGCTGGTGTTCTCCATCAGGCTGCTAAAGGTCCGGCTCGCCGAGCCCCGGACGGGCGAGAACACCACCTTGGCGTCGCGGTCGAGGTGCTCGTCGACGAGCCGGCGCAGGGCATCGGGGGCCACACGGACGTTCGCGTCCGTCGCCCAGAGCAGCCCGCCGCGGCTCTTCGACTCGAGCCGGGCCAGCTTGTGGACCTTGGGATTCTCGAAAGGCGGGCGCCCGGCGGCGACGAGGACCGTCCGGACCCCGGGATGGGCGGCCTTGAGGCCTTCCAGGATCGGGACGCACGGATCGTTGAAGTCGTCGACGGCGAACAGGATCTCGTAGGCGGGATAGTCGAGCCGGTAGAACGACTCGAGGTTGGCGGCCAGGTCGTCGTCGACGTTCTTGACCGGCTTGAGCAGGCTGACGAAGGGATAGGCGCGGCCGGCCGGGGCGGCCGCTCTCGGGCCGCGGCGGAAGGCCACCGTGAAGGCCGTGAAAAGGCAGAGGACGGCCCCCGACGAGGCCAGCAGGACGAGCAGGAGCGTTTTCATCGCCTCCTTTATAGCCGGCCTCGGTGAATTTCAGAAGAAGGAACGGTTAATTATTTGTTCAGAAAGACTTAACCGAGAATTGACCGGCCCTTCATCCGGGCTTAACCGGCGGGGACGACAATGTCCGCGAAGAACGGAAAGATCATGAACGCCAGACAGAGACACGCTCCCGGA
>JBFYNT010000098.1:0-2506 GCA_041304225.1 Candidatus Aminicenantota bacterium | reverse complement strand
GGTTGATCAGGCTGGAAGGCGGGAGCAAGTTCGACGAAATGCAGGACGCCGGCCTGACGGGATTCGCCGAGCTGGTCATCCCGCCGCGCTCTCCGCTGGCCGGAAAGACATTGCGCGACATCGCCCTGCGGAAGACCTGGGCCGTCGAGCCCGTCTTGCTCCTCTCCGGCGCCGGGGCCGTCCACGAGGACTTCTCCGACCAGCCTCTCCACGCCGGCGATACCCTGGTCGTCTACGGGAGCTGGGACAACATCGAGTCCATGAGCGACCGGAAGCATTTCTTCACCCTGACCAGCGTCGAGAACAAGGCCCGGTCCGGGGCCCGGCCCTGGACGGCCCTGGCCTGCTTCCTGGGAGCGGTCACCCTGGCCCTCCTGGGCTTTCCGCTGGCGGTCAGCTTGCTCTCGGGCGCCCTGGCTATGGTCCTGCTCCGCGTCCTGAGCATGGAGGAGGCCTACCGGGCCGTCGACTGGAGGACCGTGTTCCTGCTGGCCGGCCTCATCCCCCTGGGCATCGCCATGGACCAGTCGGGGGCCGCCGCCTTCCTCGCGGACGGCATCTTCCACGTCCTGCGGGGATCGCCGGCCGTGGTCATTCTGGCCGCGACGGCCCTCCTGGCCACGGCCTTCTCCCTTTTCATGTCGAACGTGGCCGCGACGGTCGTGCTGGTGCCCCTGATCGTCCTTGTGGGCGCCAGGACGGGGATCGACCCCCGGCCTCTGGCCCTGCTCGTGGCCGTCTGCGCCTCCAACTCGTTCGTTCTGCCCACCCACCAGGTCAACGCCCTTCTCATGAGCCCCGGCGGATACCGCAACCGCGATTACATCAGGGCGGGAGGCGCCATGACCCTGATCTTCCTGGTCGTCGCCGTGGCCATCGTCGGCCTTTTCTACTTGTGAACGCCACCGGAAGGAGACCGCCATGCTCTTGAAGCAGTTCTTCGTCGAGAAGATCGCCCACAGCCCCTACCTGCTGGCCGGAGAGTCGACCTGCGCCATCGTCGACCCCCGGCGTGACGTCGATATCTACCTCGAGGCCGCCGCGGCCTCGGGGCACAAGATCACCCACATCCTCGAGACCCACCTCCACGCCGACTTCATCTCCGGACACATGGACCTGGCCAAGGCCACCGGGGCCAAGATCTACGCCCCCGAGTCCGCCAAGTGCCAGTTCCCCCACGTCGCCCTGTCCGAGGGCGACAGCTTCCGCCTGGAGGACATGACGCTCCGGGTCCTGGAAACGCCGGGTCACACGCCCGAGCACATCGCCTACGTCGTCACCGACACGGCCCGGGCCCCGGAGCCGGTCAGCGTCTTCTGCGGCGACACGCTATTCGTCGGCGACGTCGGGCGCCCGGACCTCTTCCCCAAGATCGCCCGGGCGCTGGCCTCCAAGCTCTACGACAGCCTTCATCAAAAGCTGATGAAGCTGCCCGACTTCTGCGAGGTCTATCCGGCCCACGGTGCCGGCTCGCTCTGCGGCCGGGCCATCGGCGCCAAGCGGCAGTCCACGATCGGCTACGAACGCCGCTTCAACGCCGCCCTCCAGATCGCCGACCGGGAGGAGTTCATCCGCAGCTTGACGACGGACATGCCGCCGGCGCCCGACCACTTCGGCCGCTGCAGCGCCGTCAACGCCAAGGGACCCGCTCTTCTTTCCGACATGCCGCCGATCGAGCGGCTCGATCCCGCGGCCTTCGAGAAGGCGGCGGGCCGGGCCGCAGCCGTCGTCGTCGACGCCCGCAGCTACGAGGCCTTCGGCGGCCAGCACGTCCCCGGCTCTCTGAACGTCCCCTTCGGCGGCAACTTCGCCACCTTCGCCGGCTGGGTCGTGCCGCCCGAAAAGGACGTCTACCTGGTGACCGAGGACGGCGTCAGGCCCGAAGAGGTCGCCGCCTGGCTCCACCGCGTGGGCGTGGACAGGATCAAGGGCTTTCTCGACGGCGGCCTCTTCGCCTGGGCCCGCACCGGGCGGCACACGGCCCACGTCGCCCAGCTCTCGTCCAAGGAGCTCAACGAGAAGGCGAGCGGCAAGGGCCGGCTGGCCATCCTCGACGTCCGTGCCCCCCGCGAGTACGAGACCTACCACATCAAGGGCGCGGTCAACATCCCCGCCCCCGACCTCCGGCACCGGCACGCGGAGCTCCATCCCGAGGCGCCCATCGTCGTCATCTGCAGCACCGGCCACCGCTCCAGCCTGGCCGCCAGCCTGCTGCTGAAGCAGGGCTTCACGTGCGTCATGAACGCCGCCGGGGGCATGACCGGCTACGGCGCCGCCGGATTCGCCCCCCACTGCACGGTCTGTTACGTCCCCCATGCCAGCCATTTCATGGGCAAGGACATGCTCGTCGTCTGACGGAAGGCTCGACCGCGATTTGAAGGAAAGGAGGCCGCGATGGAATGGTTGAGGTTGGAACAATGGTCGCCCTACGCCGTGGGCATCGCCATCGGCGTTCTGAGCTGGTTCACGTTTCTCCTGTCCGACAAGGCCCTGGGCGCGTCGACCG
>JBFYNT010000097.1:0-4576 GCA_041304225.1 Candidatus Aminicenantota bacterium | reverse complement strand
CAAGGCCAACGTTGGTTTCGGCTTCGGCACGGCCCTGCTCGTCATGGGCCTGTTCACCGCATTCTACCTCGTCCTCGGCGGCTATAAGTCCATGACCATGATCGACGTCGTCTTCGGCATGATCATGTGCCTCGGCTCGGCCGTCCTCATCGCCAGCACGGTGAACAAGGCCGGCGGGCTGGGACTCCTGACGGAGGGCCTCGCGGCCATCGACCCGCGACTCACGGCCGCCGTCGGACCGGGCGGGGCCTGGCCGCTATTCTCGCTTGTCTTTTTGACCAGCATCGCTCCGTTCGCCATGCCCCAGCTCGTCCAGAAGTTCTACGCCATCCGGGACCGCCGGGCGATCCGGCGGGGCATGATCGCCTCGACGGCCTTCGCCCTCCTCATCGCCTGCGCGGCTTATTTCACGGGGGCGGCCGCACGGCTCTTCCTGACGCCGGAGAACGCGCCCGGGGCCTTCGCCGGCGGCCGGCCCGTCTTCGACGTCCTGATGCCGGAATTCCTGGTGAAGGTGGTGCCTCCCTCGCTCTCGGTGCTGATGATGCTTCTCATCCTGTCGGCGTCCATGTCGACGCTGGCCGCCCTGGTCCTTATCTCCAGTTCCTCGGTCGTCAAGGACCTCTACGCCGGTTTCGTCAACCGGGCCGTCTCCGACCGGACCCTGACCCGGCTCATGCGGATCGTCTCGGCCGTCTTCGTCCTACTCTCCGTCGTCCTGGCCTACCTCCGGCCGGCGACCATCGTGGCCATCCTGTCGGTCTCGTGGGGGGCGATCGGCTCGTTCTTCCTGGGGCCTTTCGTCTGGGGGCTCATCAGCCGGAAAGTCACGAAGCTCGGAGCGATCGGATCGGCGTTCCTGGGCTTGGGGACGTGCCTGGGGCTTTCGTTCTCGGGCCTGGCGCCGGCCGAGGCGGGCACGATCGGGATGCTGGTCTCGTTCGCGACGACCCCCCTCCTGAGCCTCTTTGGCTAGATGACTGCCCCATTTTAGGGCTTCATCTCACACTTCCGGAACGTCCTCTCGAGGCCGCGATGGGGATCCCCTCGCAGATCCCCGTGGCGGAGGGGGGACCCGCGCAGCGGGGGGAACCGACCGCACTGGTTCCCGGGGGGCCGGGGAGCTAGAGGGGATGCCCTGAGCGGTAAACGAGAGAGGTCCCTTCCGGAATCGGGAGATTAGCCCCTTAATAACGAAAAATGAATTCGAACTGCAGCCAGTTATAGCTCGAGGCCCCGGCGAAATAGTAGCTCCCGGGCCTGAAGCGCTCCCAGATGAACCGGCCCGTCAGGTATTTGCTGACCTTGTAGTTGAGGCGCCCGCGGACGAGCGTGCCCCGGTAGCGGCCCGTCCCGCCAGGGAAATCCCCGGCCGCAGCGGCCCGGCCGGCGCCCATCGGCATGACCATGAGGTGGCCGTCCGAGCGGGCCCCGAGATCGAAAGCGAGCTGGGCGTAGACCGACGATAGGTTGCTCCAATAGGAGGCCCGGCTCTCGCGGGTGTATGTGTAGATGTAGCTCTCGCTCCACTTCGGCCAGCGGCTGAAGATGGGGTCCCAGCCTTCCATCCGGGCCGTCGAAGGATCGTCGCCGCTGAGGAGGATCGCGCCGAGGACGGCCGACTTGAGCAGGGGCAGGGTCCCCTTAAGGTCGTAGTCGAGGTGGGCGATGGCCCCGGCGGCCGCGCGGCCGGCTTCGCCGGACCGGCCCGTCTGAACAGCGGCCTCGACGGTCAGGGAGAGCGGTTTGGCTAGCGGCGCTACGGCCCGGGCCCCGAAGGTCTCGGTCCGCGTCGCGGCGGGCCAGGCCTCGTTCGCTTCGGTCGTCTTGCGGACGGCGTAGGCGTCGAGCTTGGTCTTGCCGAACGCCCCGGCGTAATACAGGGCCAGGGCGGCCTCCGGCTGCTCGGCCAGCGCCTGGGGCTTAGGATGGACGACGGGCAGGTACCGGTCCGTCGCCCTTGTCGCGTGGGCGAAGGCGGTCAGGGTATGGCCCTTGGCCAGACCGGCGTCGACGCGCAGGGCGTTGAAGTAATAGGACCTCGAGCCGTCGCCGGGCGTGCCGTCGGCGATGACGAAGCCCTCGCCGAGGTTGATGTCCTGGCGGCCGGCGGTGACGGTGAAGGGCACGCGGCCCGGAAGGGTCCACTTGACGAAGAGGTTGTCGAGGAAGAGCTCGTGCCAGCCGAAGGCCCGGTCCTTGGGGGCGAGATAGACGCGGAACTCGTTGGTGACCTTGCCCAGAATCTCGAGGTTCCTGAGGGGCTTCCAGTCGAGGCCCAGCGTCGTCCGGTTGCGGGTGTAGGCGGAGGCGTCCGCGGCCGCGTCGTCGAGGGACACGGCGTTGTCCCAGGCCTCGAAGCGGAAGCGCTCGACGAAGATGAGCTTCAGCCGGGGCTCGGCCTTATCCGTCTGGTCCTGGGCCGCGGCCGGGAGGACGGCCAAGGCGGCGGCGAGGCAGGCGGCGCCGATCGCCGACGATAGGGGGATGCTGTTCATGGGCATGTCCTCGGGAACCGTGTCCGGGACATCTTATCACAAACGGTGAGCCGCAGCCCGGTCAGTAGAGGCCGGTCGAGCCGAAGCCGCCCTGGCCGCGGGAGGTGTCGTCGAGAGCGGCGGCCTCGACCACTTGGACTGCGGTGACCGGCTGGACGAGCATCTGGGCGATCTTCATGCCTTTCCGGATGGCGAACGGGGCTCCGCCCAGATTGATCATGACGACCTGGACCTCGCCTCGGTATCCGGCGTCGATGACGCCCGCCAAGCGGTGGACCCCCTTGAGCGAGATGCCGCTCTTGTCCCAGACCAGGGCGACGTGGCCGGGCGGCACGGCCACCTGGATCCCCGTGGGCACGGCGAAGACCTCGCCCGGCGCGAGGTCGCGGTCGGCGACGGCGAAGAGGTCCAGGCCGGCGTCGCCGGGGTGGCCGTAGACGGGCAGCTTGGCCTCGGGGTGGATGCGCTTGACCTTCAGTTCCATATCCTCACCTCTTCACGGGGCGTCGACGAGGACCTCGCCGAAAAAGGGCCGCGCCGCGGCCGCGATGTCCTCGAGCTCGGCCCGGCCGAACGGCTTGATGGCCATGAAGGCGGGGTCGATGGTCGTCTGGGGCACGAACGGCTGGACGGCGTAGCTCGCGGCCCCTTCGAGCCACTCGCCGATCCGGAGGACGTCGTCCTTGCCGACGAAGCCGGGGACGACGGTCGTCCGGAGCAGGTAGGGAATGCCCGAGCCGCGGACGAGATCGACGCTCCGGACGATCTTCTCCAGGTCGATCGACGACCGGGTGACCTCTCGGTAGCGCTCGAGGGGGGCCTTGACGTCCATGGCCACGCGGTCAAGCAGTCCGAGGCCGAGCAGGGCCTCGAGCCGGTCGGGGAAAGAGCCGTTGGTGTCCAGCTTGACCAAGAGGCCCCGATCACGGACGACCCGGATCAGCTCCTCGAGGTCCTCGTGGAGCAGGGGCTCCCCGCCCGTCAGGCAGACGGCCTCGAGCCAGCCCTTCCGGCCGTCCAGGTAGGACAGAAAGAAATCGGCGGCCAGGCTCTGGATCGTCTCGGGCTCGAGGACGAGCTGGGAGTTGTGGCAATAGGGGCAGCGGAAGCTGCAGCCGCCGAAGAAGACCGTCGAGGAGATGTGGCCGGGAAAGTCACGGCTCGAGAACTTCTCTAGGCCTTTGATCTCGACCACGCCTCGAACTCCTCGGCCGTGTTGAGGACGGTCCGGACGATCCCCTGGGTGTGGCCGATAAGGGTCGGCAGCTTGATGGCCCCCGTTTCGTCCCGCTTGATGACGTTGATGAACTCGCGGATCTTGGCCTTGCCCTGGGTCTGGGTCAGGCCGTACTCGGCGTAGGGGATGCCGGCCTCGGCCAGGCTCTTCTTCAGCGCCTCGCACTTGAGGCAGTTGGGATAGGTAAAGAGCAGGAAATCCATGTCGTCACATCCTCGTTCGCGATATGCCCGGTCTCAGGCGATCTTGCTATAGGTCGTCCGGTCCTCGAACTCCTGCTGCTTGCCGTCGTTCCAGGTCCGCACGGGGCGCATGTAGCCGACGATCCGGCTGTAGACCTCGGTCTCGTCGCCGCACTCCGGGCATTGGTGGTGACGGCCCCGGAGGTAGCCGTGGCTCATGCAGACGCTGAAGGTCGGGGTGATGGAGAAGTACGGCAGCTTGGTCTGGGCGATCCGCTGGACGAGCTTCTTGCAAGTCTCGCCGTCGATGGCCTCGGGCAGGAAGGCATGGAAGATCGTGCCGCCCGTGTACAGCGACTGGATCTCGCCCTGGTGCTGGATGGCCTCGAAGATATCCCGGGTGGCGTCGACGTTGAGCTGGGTCGAGTTGGTGAGGTAGGGGTGCTTCTCGGTGCCCGAGGTGTAGATGCGGGGGTATTTCTGGCGGTCCAGGCGGGCCAGGCGGTAGGCCGTCGATTCGGCCGGGGTGGCCTCGAGGTTGTAGAGGTGGCCGGTCTCTTCCTGGAACTCGCGCAGGACGCCGCGCATGTACAGGAGCGTCTCCTTGGCGAAATCGCGGCCCTCGGGCGTGCCGATGCCCTGCTTGAGGAAGTTCATCG
>JBFYNT010000096.1:0-5603 GCA_041304225.1 Candidatus Aminicenantota bacterium | reverse complement strand
TGCTCAGCCTGATCGCCTTCCTGCCGCTCGCGGGGGCGGTCCTGCTTGTGTTCATCCCGGAGAGGTCGGCGGGGGCCGTGCGGGCGCTAGCCCTGGCCGCGGCCCTCATGACCTTCGCCCTGTCCCTCGTTCTCGTCTTCGGCTTCGAAGGCCGAACGGGTTTGCCGGAGTTCGTCGAGCGGGCCCCCTGGTTGGGCCGGGGCATCGACTACCACGTCGGCGTCGACGGCATCAGCCTGTTCCTTGTCCTCCTGGCGGCGTTCCTCACGCCGGTGGCCCTGCTCGCCTCGTGGCGCGCCGTCGACGACCGGGTCAAGGAATTCTCCATCTTTATGCTCCTGCTCGAGACCGGCATGATCGGCGTCTTCATCTCCCTGGACCTGTTCCTGTTCTACGTATTCTGGGAGGCCATGCTCGTACCGATGTATTTCCTCATCGGCATCTGGGGCGGCCGGCGCCGGATCTACGCCACGATGAAGTTCGTCCTGTTCACCATGTTCGGCAGTCTGCTGATGCTGGTCGGTATCCTGGTCCTTCAGGCCGCCTATCACCGGGCCACGGGCGGATATTCGATGGCCTTCGCCGACCTCGCCGCCGTTCCCGTCCCCGCCGGACTCCAGAACTGGCTCTTCCTGGCATTCGGCCTGGCCTTCGCCGTCAAAGTCCCTCTTTTCCCGCTCCACACCTGGCTCCCCGACGCCCACGTCGAAGCGCCGACGGCCGGGTCGGTCCTTCTGGCCGCCGTCCTCCTGAAGATGGGCGCCTACGGCTTCATCCGCCTGGGGATACCGCTTTTCCCAGAGGCCGCGGTTTCCTTCGCTCCAGCCCTGTCCGTCCTGGCCGTCATAGGCATCATCTACGGGGGGTTGATGGCCCTCGTCCAGAAGGACATGAAATCGCTCGTCGCCTACTCGAGCGTCAGCCACATGGGCCTCATCATGCTGGCCGTGTTCTCCCTCAACTTCGAAGCGACGCAGGGCGCCCTCTACCAGATGCTCAACCACGGCTTGAGCACCGGGGCCCTGTTCCTCTGCGTCGGCGTCCTCTACGAGCGGACGCATACCCGTCTCATCGCCGACTACGGGGGGACCGCGGCGCGCATGCCCGTGTTCGCCGGAGTCTTCCTCGTCGCCATGCTCTCGTCGGCCGGCCTGCCGGGCCTCAACGGCTTCGTCGGGGAGATCCTGTGCTTCTTCGGCGTCTTCGCGGCGAACAGGACCCTGGCCATCCTGAGCGTATCGACGGTCGTTCTGTCGGCCGCCTACCTCCTCTGGCTCTACCGGCGGGTCATGCACGGGCCGCTCAAGGTCCCCGACGATCCGCGGCTGCGGGATCTCGGCGGACGGGAGCTCGCCTGCCTTGTCCCGATCGTGGTCCTCATTGTCTTCATGGGCCTTTTCCCGGGCTTCTTCCTGCGGAAGATGGACGCCTCGATAACGCGGTACCTCGGGACCGTGAAAGTCCCGGTCCCGGCGGCCGCGAGCCTGGCGAAGCCGGGCCCCTCACCGATCTCTTGCGGCGGCGGCATCGCGGGGACGGAGCGCTGACATGGAGTCGCTCATGGCCCTGGCCCCGCTCATCGCCGTGGTTGCCGGTGCCTTGGCCGCGCTTCTCCTCGAGGCCTTCCTCAAGAACAAGCGCTCGGAGGTCCCCGCGTATACGGCCGTCGTGGCGCTCGGGGCCGCCGCCTTCTTCGCCGTCCGTTCCTGGGGGGACGGTCTCGCGTATTTCGGCGGCCGTCTCTCGCTCGACGCCCTGGCCCTCGTCCTCGCGGCCTTTTTCGCGGTGGCCGGGACGGCCATTATTCTTATGGGGCTCAAGTACGCGGTCAATCGGGACATGGCCCTGGGACCATTCTGCGGCCTTGTCCTCCTGGCCGTGGCCGGGGCGATGATCATGGTATCTTCGTCGGACGGGCTCGTCATCTTCCTCGGTCTCGAGGTCCTGTCCGTGGCCTCGTACGCCATGACCGGGCTCAAGAAGCGGGACCGGGCCTCCTCGGAGGCGGCGGCTAAATACTTCCTGATGGGCAGCTTCGCCGGGGCCTTCTTCGTCTTCGGCCTGGCCTTCGTCTTCGGGACCTCGGGCGGGCTCGACCTCGTCGCCGGACTCGCGCCGGCCGGCGCGATCGGCCTGGCGCTCGTCCTGACCGCCCTTTTCTTCAAGGCGGCCATCGCCCCCTTCCACATGTGGGCCCCCGACGTCTACGTGGGCGCCCCGACGCCCGTCACCGCGTTCCTGACCGTCGTTCCCAAGGCGGCCGGGCTGGCCGTCCTCCTCCGGATCACGCTCCCTTGGCTCGACCCCACGGCGGGCCGCTCCGTCTTCGGCCCGGCCTTGAGCGTCGCGGCGGTCCTGACCATGTTCGCCGGGAACCTGGCCGCGCTCCGCCAGAGGGATCTCAAGCGGATGCTGGCTTATTCGGCGATCGCCCATTCGGGCTATCTCCTGGTCGCCATCGTCTCCCGCGACGCCTCGAGCCTGGTCTTTTACCTGGTCGCCTACCTGTTCATGACCGTCGGGGCTTTCGGCGTCCTGGCCGCCGCGACCGGGCCGGGGAAAGAACACACGGCCCTCGAGGACTTCGCCGGATTGGGCCGGCGCGCTCCCTGGCTCGCGGCCTGCCTTTCGGTCTTCCTTCTCTCGCTCGCCGGATTTCCCCCGACGGCCGGCTTCCTGGCCAAGTTCTACGTATTCGGGGCGGCGGTCCGGGAGGGCCGCGTGGCCCTGGCTGTCGCCGCCGTGCTGGCCAGCCTCGTCTCGGTGGCTTTCTACCTGAAGGTCATCGTGGTCATGTACATGCGCGACGGCGAAACGGAGATCACCGTCGAGAGGGAGAATCCCGCCCTGGCCCTGGTCCTGTTCCTTTGCCTGTTCGGGGTTCTCCAGTTGGGACTCTGGCCGGGGAACCTCCTGGCGGTCATCCGCCGGGCTTTGCCCGGGCCGTTCTAGCCCGAAGAACGCTTATTCGAGGGCTTTCCCCTTCGTCTCCGGGATGCCCGCCCACAACACGGCCGCCGCGAGAAAGGATGCGGCGATCAGGGCGAATGAAACCCCGAATCCCCTGGTCTGGGCCAGCGAGCCGACGACGAACGGCGCCGCCGCGCTGACGATCCGGCCCGTATTGTAAGTGATGCCCTGGGCCGTGGCCCGAACGGCGGTCGGATAGATCTCGGCCGTCAGGGCCCCGAAACCCGTGAAGTAGCCCGTGCCGAAGAAGGCGACGAAGGGCCCGAGCGCGAGGAGGACGAGGGGCGAGCGGGCCCGGGCGTAGAGCAGCATGAATGCGGCGGCAGCCGTGAGGAACCCGACATAGGACCTCTTCCGGCCGAACCGGTCGCTGATGAAGCCGAACGAGATGTAGCCCAGCCACATGCCCGCTTGCATGAAGATGACCAAACCCGACATGGCCCCGGGTCGGAGGCCCATGCCGCCCTGGTCCGCCGGCATCGACAGGTAGGCCGGGAGCCAGAGATTGAAGCCCCACCAGCCGAACATCGTGCAGGCGTTCATCAGGGTGATGAACAGGGTCAGGCGGAGACGCTTGCGGCCGAAGATCTCGCCGAAGCCCGCCCGGACGGGCAGCGCCGCCGTGCGGGCGGCCCGCCAGATCTCGGGCTCCCTCACGCGCCTTTGGATCCAGAGGGTGAAGAAGGCCGGAATGACGCCGACAAAAAAAACGCCCCGCCAGCCCCAGACTGGCAATACGAGGGCGGATACCGCGGCCGCGGCCGCGTAGCCCACGGCCCAGGAGCTCTGGACGATGCCCAGGGCTTTGCCCCGGTGTTCGGCCGGCCAGGTCTCGGAGACGAGCGCCGCGCCGCTCGCCCACTCTCCGCCCATGCCCAGGCCGAGGAACACGCGGAAGACGGCCAACATCACGACGCCCGTGGCGAGGCCGCAGGCCGCGGTGAACACCGAGTAGATGAGGATGCTGGCCATCAGGGCCTTGCGCCGGCCGAGGCGATCGGCCACGATCCCGAAGACGAGCCCGCCGACGGCCGATGAGACGAGGGTCAGCGAACCCAGGAGTCCCGCCGTCGCCTTGGCCATGCCCAGGTCGGCCATGAGCGCCGCGAGGACCATGGCGTAGAGCATGACGTCGAACGAGTCGAGCATCCAGCCGAACGAGGCGGCCACCAGGGCCCGCCGGGCGTCCGGCGATGCTCCCTTCCACCAGGCGAACCGGGCCATCGGCGGACCTCCCTTCAGCGCAGCAGGTAGAGCAGGACGAGATTGACGGCGTAGACCAGTATGACCCCGAAGGAATCCCAGGCCCAGAGGAAGCGCTTCTTGTCGGAGTTGTAGATGAGGCCGGCGATGGCCAGGCCGGTCATCCCCATGGCCGTCACGGCCGAGAGCATCTGCCCGCTCGAGACGAAGGACAGGATCGGCCCTTTGAAGTAAAAGATATCCAAGATAGCCAGGATGAGGATGTTGAAGAGGTTGCTGCCGAAGATGTTGCCTACGGCCATGTCCACGGCCCCTATCCGGAGGGCGGCGACGGAAACCGTGAGCTCCGGCAGTGACGTGGCAAGGGCCACGAAGATGCTGCCGACGAAGGTTTGGCCGAGCCCCGTTATTTCCGCGATCCGGTCGGCCAGGGGCGGCAGGAAGATGGCCGCGCCCACGACGACCACCGCGTGGAAAGCGTACCTGAGGACGGCCGCCCTCAGGGTCAGGTCCGACGGCTTCCGGTCCTCGGCCGTGCCGGCCGAGGACGCGGCGCGCTTCTTCTCGAATTTGAAGGTCGTCCTCATCGTCGCGAAGTAGCCGGCGACGATGAGCGGGGTGTACAGGCCCATCCAGCCGAGGCCGGGAAGCCTCGTTCCCAGGAATAGGCTCATGGCCACGCCACTGAGGAAGAGGATCGACAGGCCCGCGGCCAGGATGTTCGCTTGGTTGATCCGGGAGGACAGGGGGACTCGGCGGGACAAAGCGTCGAGCAGGCCCAGGATGAGCACGTTAAAAGCGCAACTGCCGAGGATATTGCCGGCGGCGATGTCGGGCAGGTTCGAGGCCACCGCGCTCAGGCCCGTGGCCAGCTCCGGAAGAGATGTCACGCCGGCCATGAGGACCGTTCCGAGCCAGAGCCGGCTGAGGCCCGTTTTCTCGGAGATGACGTCGCCGTAGCGTGTCAACCGGGTGCCGGAGAACAGGATGAGGGCCGAAATCCCTAAAAATTCGAGTCCGACGACCATCTTGTCCCTCCCCGATCGACATCGAAAAAGAACGGCCGGAGCGGGTCGTAAGCCGGATCCTGTCCCCGCTCGCGCGGGTGACGGTCATTTGTCTAGTCCCGGGATTGCTCCCGGGATCCAGCGGCCGACCCGCCCCCTGGGACGGGCCATCCCAAAGTGGGGCTCGTTTGGCCTTGCTCCGGATGGGGTTTGCCCTGCCCCCGGCGTCGCCGCCGGGGCGGTGAGCTCTTACCTCGCCATTTCACCCTTGCTCCCCGGGGGGCTTGCGCCCCCCGAAGGGCGGTGTCTTTTCTGTGGCACTTTCCCCCGGTCGCCCGGAGTCGCCGTTAGCGACCATCCTACCCTGAGGAGTTCGGACTTTCCTCCCCGTCCTCCCCTTCCGGGGAAGACGGAGCAACCGCC
>JBFYNT010000095.1:0-7463 GCA_041304225.1 Candidatus Aminicenantota bacterium | reverse complement strand
CGCCGCGGCGCCGGCGGCGGGCGCTCCGAAGCTCTTGCAGCCGGTCCGGCCGACGAGCCGGCCCACGGGATCGGGTCAGGACGGCGAAGAACAGATCCCGGCCAAGGAAACCAGAGCCAAGGCCAGAGCGCCGGCCAGAAGAAACGGGAATTGGACTTTGTTCATGGATGTCTCCCGCTCCTCCCCATAGATAGGCCCCGCGGGGCTCCTTGTCAAGGCCGTCGGAGACGCGGGCTTTCTTGACAACCTTTCTCCGGGTGGTCTATCATCCTCGCGGCAAGGGTGGAATCACGACGGCAAGGAGGGGACCATGATCTGTGTTCGCGCAGCGAGATCAGCGGCGGTATGGATCGGCCTCGTCGTTCTGATGACCCTGGCAGGCTCGGCTCTCGCCCAGGAAGATCCCTGCGCCGGGAACGGCCCCGACTGCCGCCTGTTGACCCCGGCCGAGATCGCCGCCATCAAAGCGCGTTTGTCGGCTCTCAAGGCGGCGATGCCGGTCCCGGACCCGGCCCGTTGGGCCCCTTCGTCCGACGCGGGCATGGCCTTCACCATGTCGTTCATCGCGGAGCTCGAAGCGGGCGGCCCCATGATCTCCGGATCGTGGCCGGGCGGGGCTTTTACGGAGCGCAACGACGTCCACCTGCTCTACGACGGCCTGGCCAAGCCCGAGGCGAAGCCGGCGGACCCCAACGATCCGCTGGCCGCGATCCAACGGATGCAGGCCGCGATCGGGAACAGGATCGAGGTGCTGGCCGCGCTCTTCCCGCACGCCTATCTCGTCGACCGGATCGACGGCCAGCTCGTCGAGATCAGCGACTCCGAACCCACCGATGTCGAGAAGACCGCGACGTTCCTGACCTGGATGTCCGGCGAAGGGACGAACCTGACGATGATCTTCGGGCCGCGCACGAGTACGGAATCGGAGACGCTCAGGGTCGACAAGCCCGCCGCATCTCTCGCTCCCGTGAAATGCATAACGCTCGAGATCACCGGGCCCAGCCGGGCCGAGGTCCTGGCCCTGAAAAAAAAGATCGACCGCAAGGCCTTCGAGGCTCTCCTCGGTCCCGTGATGAGGTGACCGGCCCGCTCGAGAGCGGTCGGACCCCGGGTCCTACTTCCCGGCGTACGCCAGCCAGTGGGGCATGGGCGGGCCCAGCGGCCGGACCGAGACATCGCGGAAGCCGGCTTCGGCGAGCCAGCCGCGCAGGTCCTCGTCCGAAAAGACCCAGCCGTTCTCCGTCGTCAGGGCCATGTTGACGCCGAACAGGGCGGAGAACTTCGGTCGGGCGCGGCTCGCGTCGGTCATCATGTCCAGTACGTAGACGAGCCCGCCTGGCGCCAGGGCGTCGTGGGCCCGCCGCAGCAGAGCCCGGATCGCCTCCGGGCTCTCCTGGTGGAGCACCCAGAAGAACAGGACGGCGTCGACGCCGAGTGGGAAGGCCGTGGCGTGGTAATCGCCGGCGAGCGTCTGGACCCGTCCCGTTAGCCCCGCCGTTTCGATGAGCTCCTTGGCGATCTCGATGACGGGGGGGAGGTCGAGGACGACGCACTTGAGGCCGGGATCGGCCTCCGCGATCAGGACGGAATATGTCCCCGGACCGCCGCCGACGTCGAGCACCCGGCGCCGCCCGGCGAGGTCGAGGAGCGGGACGACCGCCCGGCCGATGCCCATGGCCCGGCCGTGCATGGCCAGGACGAAGGTCCGGGTACGCTCCGGATCGTCGCCGAGATGGAACTCCGGCTTCTCTACGGGCTTCCCGGTCAGGGCCATCTCCTTGAGCCGGCCCCAGGCGCCGTAAACATCGCGGTTGTAGCGGATGGCCCCGCTCAGATCGGCCGGAGAGCCCGGCACCAGGAAGAGTGCCGCTTCGGGAGTGTTCTTGTATCGCCCATCCTCCTTCTCGAGGAGGCCCAGGGCGACGCAGGCGTCGAGGAGAATGCGGCCGCCGCGCCGGTCGAGGCCGCACGCGGATATGACGGTCTCCAGGTCGGCCGGACCGAGCTCGGCCAGCTTGGCGAAGACGCCCAGGTCCGAAGCCGCGAACAGGGCCGCGGACTCGTAGAAGGCGCTGGCCATGTCGACGATCCTGTTGGGGTCCACGGTCCCCTCCTTGTCCGTGCCCAGGCGTTCCGCGGATCCAGGATATCAATCCCGGCCCCGGACGGTCAATCCTCGCGGATTGACATCCGGTCCCCGAAAAGGCTACGCTTTCCCCACAACACAGCACATGCATGGGATGGGGCAAAGTCCGCCGGCCGCGGTCGTTCCGGCCCCGAAGGAGGGAACCGTGTCCGCATACCGCTGGAGGATCGTCGGGCTGTCCGCCCTCTGTTTCACCGGCGCCCTCGCCCTCTCCGTCGTGGCCCGTGCCCAGGGGAGCGCGGCGGTCAAGGAACAGAGATCCAACAAGGCGGCCAAAGTCGAGGTGGTCGCTTCGGGATTCGAAATGCAGCTCGCCTCTAAGTCCGCCCCGGCGGGCCAATCCTATTTCGTCCTCGAGACCGAGTGGACGAACATCCACCCCAGGCAAAAGGTCCGCAAGGACGACCTCGAGGGAAAGCAGGACCGGACCATGGGCGTCGGGGGGCTCATGACCGGCGGCAAGCCGGAGAAGAAGGTCGAGTACGTCGATGCCGACGTCGCCTATGTCGTGCCCTCGTTCTTCGACCACGCTTATCTTCTGGCCGACGGCGCCAGCTGCGCCCTCGATCCCTTGACCGAAAAGATCGCGGGCGGCCACGGGCTCAAGAAGGAGTTCGCCCTGCCCAAGCAGGGGGACACGAAGAAGGTCCGCTTTGTCTACCTCGTCCCGGAGAGCGCCAAGAACCTCGCCTTCCAATTCTTCGATTATGCCTACGGTCCTATCCTCATCCCGCTCAAGGGCGACCTGAGGCTCGCCGCCGGGGCCGCGGGGACGGCTCCCAGGGGGCTGGGCTCGCTCAAGGACGAATACCTGGAGCTCGCCGCGACCGCGGTCGACTTCCGTCCTGACTACAAGGACGAGGAAGCGCCCGCGGGCTGGCGCTACGCCGTGGTCAAGCTCAACGGCAAGAGCCTGTCCGAGGGCAATATCATCCAGGTCGAGCCGACCGAATACATCTGGCTGGCCACGAAAGCCGGCCACATCTATTACGGCGCCGGGGGCTCGACGACCGACGAGGGCTTCATCCGCTTCACTCCCGAGTTCGCCCAGAACCAGGAGGTCGCTTTCGTGGTGCCCGCGGCCGAGAAGGAGTTCAGCCTGGGGATGCGCGTCGAGGACCGGGTCTACGCCATGGCCCTCAACGCCCCGCCGTCGGCCGGGCCGACGGTCGATCCGAAAGCCTCGCACAAGGACGGCCGGACGCTCGAGATCATGCTCTTCGGCGCCCGCCGCGAGAAGGGACTGGTCATCCTGGACCTGGGCATCCGCTCGCTCGTCGAGAGCGGCGCCGAGATCCAGGCCGACGCGCAATTCATCCTCAAGGCGGGCGGCGAGGATGTCGCCTGCGACGAGGAGGCCACGGCCGCGCTGGCCCACCGGCCGCCGACCCCGTTCACCGTGCCGCCGCGATCGTTCATTCGCTTCGAGCTGGCTTACGCGACCGAGGCGGCCCCGGAGTCGCTTTACTACCGCGGCTACGAGAGCGAGAAGACGTTCAGGCTCGCCGGCCTTAAATAGCCGAAGGGGAGAGGAAGATGAAAAAGACCCTGGCGGTCCTATTAGCGGCCGCGGTCGTGCTGACGGCCGCCGCCTGCTCCAAGAGGAAGGAGGGGGCTTCCGAGGCTTCGGCTCCGGCCGACCGGGCGGAAGCGGCCCAGGTCGAGACCGCGGGAGCGGGCGCCGAGGCCGAGCCGGAAGCGGAGTCCCCGGCCCGGCCGCCGGCGGATGGGGAGTGGCAGGACGCCTTCAAGTTCGTTCGCGACGCCATCCGGACCGAGCCTTCGCGCTATCCGCTGAAGACGCCGGACGGCGTGGAGTGGAGCCGGAGCGCGAATCCGCTGGAAAAGGCCCTCTTCCTGGCCCGTCTGTTGCAGGAGAAGGGAATGACCGTCGAGATCGCCGAGGGCGAGCTCGACGAAACGGCCGCGAGATCGCTCCTCGGCTCGATCTTCCCCACGGCCAAAGCGGTAAGCTACAAGAGCGGCACGCCCATCTCCATTCCCGCCGAGGACCGGAACCTCGTTGCCGCGATCAAGCGCCACTTCTGGGTCCGGACACAGGACGGGGACGATTGGATCGATCTCGATCCGAGCTTCCCCTCGGCCGAGCCCGGAAAGGCTTTCGCGGAGGTTACGGGAACGTACGATCCGGCCGACGAGGCCCTGGCCGTAAAGGTCAGCTTGTCGGTCACCCGGCGCACAACTGGTCCTGGGGCGGCCGAGCCCATCCTCTCGTGGGCTGGGACGATGCCCGAGGTGGCCAATAAGGCCGTCTCGCTGGCTGTCATGACGGAATATCGCGATGGCGAAGAGGCCGTTCTCAAGGCCTCTCTCTCGGCCGGGGAAGACAGCCTGGCCGAGGGCGAAGCCGCCGGGGCGGAGGGGGCGGAGATCCTCCTCGATCTCGGGATCAAGTTCGAGAGCTTGGGCGAGGTCGTTTCGAACCCCGGATGCGTCTTCTTCAAGGCGGTTGCCGGCGGGGCCGAGGCTCCTCTCTTCCAAAGACATGTCCTCCTGATCACGGGGGACAGGGTCTCGGCTGCGGCCTGGAAGGATGACGCTCTAGCCGTCTCCGCGGACGACGCCCGGAACGATGCCAAGACGGAAGCCGACGAGATCCGGGCCGCCCTCAAAGCGAAGAAGGCCACGGCGGAAACCCTGTCTTCGGGCGTCGAGCTCGAAGCGAAGCTGGGGGGTGACGTCGGCCATCTCGTGAACATGATCTTCGCTTCGACCTCGGACGGCCAGACCGAAAAGGCCGGCGCCGCCCTGTCCGTCGCCAGCTGGTATGCCGTGCCGCGGGTCATCATCACATCCTTCGGCGGGAACGAGAAAGGGACGGAGGCGACGATCGACCTGAGACAGGACCGGGTCGCGTCGGTGGCCCTTCCCGGCCAGGCCTGGGGCATGAGCCAGGCCTTTCAGTACGGACGGGGGGTCATGGAGTCGATCCTCGAGGGCAAGTTATTGTCCCTCCTCACCGGCAAGCCGGCCCTGACCACGGCCTTCATCATGGAAGAGGCCGCCCGCAAAAACATCCCCATCCGGATGTTCTCTGCCCTTGAAGCGGACAAGATGAGAGCGCTCGGGCTGCCATCCTATGTCTTAGGTTATATCCAGGGGACCCTCGGGTCGTCGGGGCACATCGTCATGATCCCGGAGAAACCCATTACTTGGGAGGGCCGGCCTCGCTGGGGCTATTGGCTGATCGACCCGCGGACGCGGGAGACGATCGGGGTCCTCGACACCGGGCTCCACCAGGCCATGATCCAGCGGACGATCCTCGAGGCCGAGGGGCCGATGCAATCGAAGATGGGGGCCGTGCTCGGGGCCATGGTCGGCGCGATCGACACCTATTGGGTCCTGATGGCCATGGTCCTCAAGCACGGCGAGCTGACCAGGGAGGCCCTGCTCGAGGCTAAAGCCTACATGAAGGACATTCAGTCGGTCATGTGCCCGGGCTTCGAGAAGAAGGTCAGCGTCGGGGCGTCCGTCACCGTCGTCGATATCGAGGACTGCTACAAGTACGAGTACGAGATCTTCAAGGCCGAGGCCGGGATCGGGATCAGCCAGGGCTGGTGCGAGCAGTTCGCCAAGGGCTTCGCCTGCGCCTCGACCTCGATCCTCAATTATCTGATCAGCCAGGCCGGAGACTAGAGGGACCGATCGAAAGTCTACGAGCACGGAGGATGCCGTCATGAAAATCACCCCCCCGAGAGCCCTGTGTGTCCTGGCGATAGCCGCCGTCATCGCGGGAGGCGCGGCCGCGCTCACGGCCCAGGAGATCGCCGAAAAGGAGCCGAACAACGCCCCGGCCCAAGCCACGTCCATTTCGCTCGACAGCATCGTCAAGGGCTTCGCCAACGAGGATGAGGAGGACGACGACTGGTACGCTCTGACCATTCCGGCGCCCGGGCTGGACGCGCTCATCTTCGAGCTCTCCGCGGTGCCGGACGAGGTCAATCGCGTGCTGAGGTTCTGCGACGCGTCCGGTAAAGTCCTCTCGGAAATGGACTTCGTCGGCAGCGGCGAGCCCGAAACGCTCGTCCGATTGAAGCAGGCCCCGGGCAAGTTCTTCATCAACGTCCACACCGACCGGGGAGGCGACACGGAACACGCCTACACGCTCAAAGTGCGAAGGAACGACCGGCCTCCGGCCACGGCGGAAGAAGTGCGCAAGGCCCTGGCCAAGGCGCTCGATTTCCTGGCCTCCACCCAGCAGGAGGACGGCTCCTGGCCCGACCACGAGATCGCCGGCGCCGGTTTGGCCGTCATGTCCTTCATCGGCGGCGAGTGCGCCGGGAAGGATCACGCGGACCGGATCCGGTCGGCGCTGGGCTACCTGAAGTCCCAGTTCACGCCGGGCTCGCGGTTCCCGGCCGGCTCCGAGGAGGCGGCCATCCGAGGCGGCATGTTCGGGCCGGTCAACGGCACGGTCATGTACGTACAGGCCATCGCCACGCTCAGCGTCATCGAAGCTTTCGCCGCGCTCGGCGAGACGGGCCTCGAGCCGACGGCCGAAGAGGCGATCGGCCTCATCGTCCGTTCCCAGAACTCGGCCCAGAAACCGGCCACGCTCCAGGGGCCGACCCCGGCCGACTCGCCCCACTACGGCGGCTGGCGCTATGAGCCCACCTACACCGACGCGGACCTCTCGGTCAGCGCCTGGCAGGTCCTGGCCCTGAGAGCGGCCGTCAACGCCGGCTTCAGCGTCCCCGACCGCGTCTTCAAGGACGCCGCCAAGTACGTCCAGACGCTCAGGGGGGGCGACGGCTCGTTCGGGTACGACGGGCCGGCGGACATCGGCGATTCCTGCGCCCGGGCGGGCATGGGCGCGCTGGCCCTGCAGCTGTGCGGCCTCCCGAAGGACCCGGCGATCGCGCCGGCCATCCGGTTCATGCAGAGCTACGGTCCGACCTGGAACTTCGAATACCCCGGGGACGGCTATCCCTTCTATTACTGGTACTACGGGACACGGGTCATGTACCTGGCCGGCGGGGAGGACTGGCGGGTCTGGAAGGACTACATGTGCCGTTTCCTCGTCGATAACCAGGACGAGAAGGGCGGTTGGGACGGGGCCCAGGACGAGGAGAGCAAACAGTACGAGACCTACCGGACCGCCTTCGGCGCGCTGATGCTCGAGTTCTGCTGCGGCCACGTCCCGATCTACATGACGCCGCCGCGGGTCAAGGCGCCGGGCGAGGTCCGGGTCGTCCTGGAAAAGGAGGCGGAGAAAGAGGCGCCCATGACCGTGGAGATCATCATGGACGCCTCGAATTCCATGACCGGGATGGTCGGCAAGGAGACCAAGATCGCC
>JBFYNT010000094.1:0-12375 GCA_041304225.1 Candidatus Aminicenantota bacterium | reverse complement strand
GCCGGCCTGCGGGAGAAGCTGCTCAAGCCGAAGATCGGGCGTTGGGGGCAGTTGCAGGAGTGGGAAGCCGACAAGGACGATCCCAAGGACGACCATCGCCACGTCTCCCATCTCTTCGCCTTGTATCCAGGCCGCCAGATCACCCGGGCCGCGACGCCCGAACTGGCCGAGGCCGCCCGGGTTTCCTTGCAGGCCCGCGGCGACAAAAGCACCGGCTGGAGCCGAGCCTGGAAGATCAATTTCTGGGCCAGGCTGTGGGACGGCGATCACGCCTACACCATGCTCCGGAGCCTGCTCAACGTGGTCCGCGGGACGAAAACCATCTACGGCGAGAGCGGTGGCGGCGTCTATCCGAACCTGTTCGACTCCCATCCGCCGTTCCAGATCGACGGCAATTTCGGCGCGACGGCAGGTTTCTGCGAGATGCTGGTGCAAAGCCACGCGGGCCGGATCCATCTGCTGCCCGCGCTGCCCCAGGCCTGGCCGGCCGGAAAGGTCACCGGCCTTCGCGCGCGGGGCGGGTTCGAGGTGGACATGAGCTGGGCCGACGGCCGCTTGATCGAGGCCGTGATCCATTCCAAGTCCGGCCTTCCTTGCCGGGTCGTTTACGGTGACCGGAGCTGGGAATTGAATACCGCGGCAGGGAAGTCCTATTCTCTTGAGATCAGCGCGGATCGGGCCAGGCGCGGTCTCCCCTCCGCACATCCGGCCCGTCTCGTGCTATAATTTCCTCTTCCGATCCCGAGGAGGACCCATGAGACGGCACGCCCTGAATCGATCGTTCGTCGCGGCGGCCCTGGCCGCCATCGCGATTTTCATCGCGGCGCCGGCCGCCCCGGCCGCGCCCGCGTCCGGCCAGCCGGCCAAGCCCGGCGCCGAAAAGCCCGCGACAACCCATCTCAAGGCTTACATCGAGGCCTTCAACTCGGGGAGCCTCGACAAGATGAAGGCCTTCTTCGAGGCGCACTTCGCCGTCTCGGCGCTCCAGGAGCTGCCCTTGCCCCAGCGGCTGTCCCGCTACCAGAGCGGCAAGACCCAGCTCAAGTCGTTCGAGATCCAGCGGATCGTGGCCGAGCTCGAGCACCAGACGGCCATCCTGACCAAGGCCGGCAACGGCGACGACATCCTCCTGCGCGCCCTGGTCGAGAAGACCCCGCCCCGCAAGCTCGTGGCCATCCTAGCTGACCGTGTCGAGGACCCGTCCATGATCACGGTACCCGATCCCAAGGCCGACGAGGCCGAGTTCGTCTCCGCCGTCCGCGCCTACCTCGAGGACAAAGCCAAGACCGGCGAGTTCTCCGGCGTCGTGCTCGTCGCCCGCGACGGCCGGACGGTCTTCCACGAGGCTTACGGCCTGGCCGACCGCGAAGCCAAGGTCCCCAACCGCAAGGACACCAAGTTCAACCTGGGCTCGATCAACAAGAACTTCACCCGCGTCGCCATCCACCAGCTGGCCCGGCAGGGCAAGCTTTCCCTCGACGACACCATCAAGCGGTTCCTGCCCGAATACCCCAACGCCCAAGCCGCGGAGAAGGTGAACATACGCCAGCTCCTGAACATGACCTCGGGCATCGGGGACTTCTTCGGCGACCGCTACGACGCCACGCCCAAAGAGAAGATCCGGTCGCTCAAGGATTACCTGCCGCTCTTTGCCGACAAGCCGCTCGAGTTCGAACCGGGCACGTCGAACACCTACTCCAACGGCGGCTATATCGTCCTGGGCCTCATCATCGAAAAGGTCGCGGGCGTCGATTACTACAAGTACGTCCGCGAGAATATCTTCAAGCCCTGCGGCATGCTGGACACGGACGCCTTCGCCCGCGACGCCGGCACGCCCAACCTGGCCAAGGGCTATACGACCGAGGGGGCGCCCGCCGGCGAGCGCGTCCTCAACCACGCCTCTCTCCCGGGCCGGGGCTCGTCGGCCGGCGGCGGCTACTCGACGGCCGCCGACATGCTCAAGTACGTCCTGGCCCTCAAGGACAAGAAGCTCTACCTGCCCGACACCGCCTCCGGCCTCGGCATCGCCGGGGGAGCGCCGGGGATCAACTCGATGGTCGAATGGGACCCCCGGGCCGGCACCATCGTGATCGTCCTGACGAACCTCGACCCGCCCGCCGCCGGCGCGGTCTCGAGGCAGATCGTCAGCTGGCTGCCCCAATAAGAACGCCGAGAACAGGGAAGATTCCCGGGGCGAAGCCGTCTAAGTACTCTCGGCGGACGTGTCTGCCGCAAACAAGGAAACGGAAAGAACGGAACATGAAGAATACGCCCGCCGCCCTCGCCGCCCTCCTGCTCGCGCTCCTCGCCGCCGTTCCCGCGCGCGCGTCCGCTACGACCGCCCAGCCCGACGTCGAGATCAGGGCCGTCCGCGTCGCGGAGGGGCCCCGCGTCGACGGCCTCCTCGACGATCCCGTCTGGAAATCGATCCCGCCCATCACGGGCTTCCGCATGGTCGATCCCCGGCCCGGCGAAGATCCGAGCGAGCGGACCGAAGCCCGCGTCCTTTACGACTCGCACAGCCTCTATATCGGCATCACTTGCTATGACAGCGAGCCCGGCCGCATCTCGGCCAACACCATGGCCCACGACAGCGGGGGAGGGGGCGGCTATTCGATGTACGGGGGCTACCACGGCGCCTCGACTTCGAGCGACGACCGCGTCCGGATCCTCATCGATCCGTTCCAGGACAAGCGGAACGCCTACGTCTTCCTGGTCAATCCCCGCGGCGCCCGCAGCGAAGGCCTGGTCTACGCCGGCGACTCGAGCCTCAACTGGGACGGCATCTGGGACGCCAAGGCCCAGCGTCTCGCGGACGGCTGGTCGGCCGAGATCCGCATCCCGTTCAAGACCATTTCCTTCCGGCCCGGGTTGACCTCGTGGGGCCTGAACATCGAGCGGACGATCGCCCGCAAGATGGAAACCATCCGCCTCTCCGGCACGACCCTCGACAGCAACTTCAGCAACCCCAACGTCGCGGCCTCCCTCCAGGGGATCGAGGGCGTCAAGCAGGGCCTGGGATTGACCTTCAAGCCCTACGGCCTGGCCAGCGCCGCTAAGAACAACCTCGTTTCGCCGGACTACAAGGGCAAGCTCGACGGCGGCTTCGACCTCTACAAGAGCATCACTCCGAACCTGGTCGCCGTCGTCAGCTACAACATGGACTTCGCCGAGACCGAGGCCGACGAGCGCCGCATCAACCTGACCCGCTTCCCCATGTTCTTCCCGGAGAAGCGGATGTTCTTCCTCGAAGGCTCCGAGAACTTCAGCTTCAGCTCGAGCGTCAGCTTCACGCCCTTCTTCAGCCGGACCGTCGGCCTCTACCAGGGCACCCAGGTGCCGGTCCTGCTGGGGACCAAGGTCTACGGTAAGATCGGCGACACCAACCTGACCATCCTCGACGTCCAGACAAGGGCCACGTCCGTCGGCGACATTGACCTGCCCGGCCGCAACCTGCTGGCCGCGCGGGTGACCCAGAACATCTTCGACCAGAGCAAGATCGGCTTCATCTTCACCAACGGCAGTCCGACGGGCGAGCGGAATTCGCTCTTCGGCTTCGACTTCAACTACTCCTCGTCCAAGTTCCTCGGCGACAAGAACATCATGCTGGCCGCCTGGGGCGTCTACAACTGGAACGAGCAGGACGAGGGGCGCCACCACGGCTTCGGCTTCCGGGCCAACTACCCGAACGACCTTTGGAACGTCATGTCGACCTACGCCTACTACGGCGAGGCCCTCGATCCCGGACTGGGCTACATGATGCGCCAGGGCATCCAGACGGGCTTCGTCCGGGTCGGCTTCCAGCCCCGGCCGAAGGGCGGCTTCCTGGCCGGCGCCGTCCGGCAGTTCTTCTTCGACGTGAGCGCCGACTATTACTGGGACCTGGCCGGGCGGCTCGAGACGAGCACCCTCAGCGCTTCGCCGCTGAGCTTCCGGACGCAGAGCGGGGAGAGCTTCAGCTTCAGCGCCGTCCAGAACCACGACGTCCTGCCCTTCGACTTCGAGATCTCGGAGGGCGTCATCCTGGCTCCCGGGCCGTACAGCTTCACGAGCTTCCGGCTGAACGCCAGCTCGGCCAGCCACCGGCCCGTGGTCGTCGACGGAGGCTGGAATTTCGGCCAGTTCTACTCGGGGCGCTACGACGACGTCAACCTGGGTTTGACCCTCAAGTTCAAGGGCTACGCCACGCTGGCCTTCGACGCCAACCTCGTTCGCGGCCGCCTGCCGGAGGGGAATTTCAGCAAGAACGTCTTCCAGGTCAAGGCCGATGTCTTCCTCTCGCCCGACCTGGGCTTCATGAACTACGTCCAGTTCGACGACATCTCCAACTCGCTCGGCTGGAGCGCCCGGTTGCGCTGGCAGCTCTCGCCGGGCAACGAGATCTACCTGGTCTACAACAAGAACTGGCAGCGCGTCTGGGACCCGAGGAGCCGGTTCGAACCCCTCCAGGACCGCGGCGTCGTCAAGATCTCGCTGTCCATCCGGCCCTAGCGACGCCACCAAGTTCGGGGACACGTCCCTCGCGGATCGGGATTGCCCGGGAGGGCTGTACCTTAGGTACATTTCCCCTGTTCGGTCTGAAATATCAGGATATGGGATGTAAAATACATTTCCAGCCTGTGTAAAGCCCCGGTTCTCCCGCCCCTGTCCATCAGGCGGGGGATAGGCGGGGCGCCTTCCCCGAGACTGGCATGTTCCTTGCAGAGAAACCTAATCAGAGCCCGGAGCGTATATAGGGATGAGGGGCGGGCGTATTTAAACGGAGGATCCGAGGAGGAACAGCTCGGGAGAAGAGATGGTTAGAAAGACAGACGATGGCCACCCTTTGCCCCACCTGCCGCACCGAGAACTCGGAGACCGCCAATTACTGCCAGAACTGCGCGGCGGTCCTGACCAAAACGAGCGGCGGGACCACCCCGGCGACCGGCGCGGGCTCCGGCACCGTATCCCTCCCGCCCGCCGCCACCCGGCCCCTCGAGGCCCCGACCTGGAACCTCCCGACCGGTTCGATCTTCGGCGACCGCTACCAGATCATCGAGCTGCTCGGCCGGGGCGGCATGGGCCGCGTCTATCGGGCCCTGGACACCAAGACGGGCGAGGAAGTGGCCATCAAGCTCATCCGGCCCGACATCGCCGAGGACCCGAAAACGCGCGAGCGCTTCGTCAACGAGATCAAGCTGGCCCACCGCATCTCCCACCGCAACATCGGCAAGATGTACCACCTCGGCGTCGACCGGGGCCTCCATTTCATCACCCTGGAGTACGTCTCCGGCGAGGACCTCAAGAGCTTCATCCGCCGCTCGCGGCGCCTCGACATCTCCACGGTCGTGGCCATCGCCAAGCAGATCTGCAGCGGCCTCAGCGAGGCCCACGACGCGGGCATCATCCATCGCGACCTCAAGCCCGGCAACATCATGATCGACAAGGAGGGCAATGCCAAGATCCTCGACTTCGGCATCGCCCGGGCCGTCGGGACCCGCGGCGTCACGGCCGAGGGGAGCGTCATCGGCACGCCCGAATACATGTCGCCCGAGCAGGTCGAGGGCGGCGAATCCGACCGCCGCTCGGACATCTACTCCTTCGGCGTCATCCTTTTCGAGATGGTCACCGGGCGGCTGCCGTTCGACGCTGACACGCCCTTTGCCGTCGCCTTCAAGCACCAGTCCGAGGCCCCGCCGCGGCCCGAGGACCTGAATCCCCAGACGCCGCCGGAGCTGAGCTCCGTCATCCTGCGGTGCCTGGAGAAGGACCGCGACAAGCGGTATCAGACGACCGAGGAGGTCTGCCGCGACCTCAGCCTGGTCGAGCTCGCGATGCAGACGACCCCTCTCCCGGCGCCCCGCCGGACCAAGCCCACGACGCGCAAGACCCGGCTTCGGCCGGCCGTCACGGCCTTCCCCTGGAAGAAGGCCCTCGTCCCGGTCCTGGCTTTCGCGGGGATCATGGGACTCGGCGTCGTCCTGCGCGAGGTCCTGCCCCGGGCCACGGGGGCCGTCCACACGATCGCCGTCGTCGGGTTCGAGAACCTGACCGGCGAGCCCTCCTACGACTACCTCAAGAAAGCCATCCCCAACCTGCTCATCACCAGCCTCGAGCAGTCCAAGTACATCGACGTCACGTCGTGGGAGCGGCTGGCCGACCTGGCCGGCTTCCAGGACCGCGACGTCGTCACCGCCGAGGAGCGCGACGCCTGGTTCGACATCTGCCGCCGCGAGGGGGTCGACATCATCGTCCTGGGCAGCTTCACCAAGGCCGACAGCATGTTCGCCACGGACGCCAAGGTCTACGACGTGCCGACCAAGAACCTGCTCAAGAGCGCCGGGGCCCGCGGCGAGGGCGTCGGCAGCATCCTCCGCTCCCAGATCGACGAGCTCAGCCGGCAGATCTCCCAGGGCGCCGGCCTGTCCGAGCGGGCGGCCGCCCGGAACGCCAAACCCATCACCGAGGTGGCGACGGGCTCGATGGAAGCGTACGAATACCTGCTCAAGGGGCAGGAGAGCTTCGAGCGCTACAATTTCGACGAGTCCCGGCAGGCCTTCGAGAAGGCCGTCGAGAAAGACCCCTCCTTCGCCCTGCCCCATTTCTACCTGACGCGCGTCTACAACAGCATGGCCGAGGCGCCGAAGGCGGCCAAGGCCCTCGAACAATTCAAGAAGCTCAGCAAGTCGAGCCCCGGCAAGGGCAAGGACGCCCTTTACGTCACCGCCCTGTCCGCCCTGGTCGAGAAGGACATGAACGGCTACGTCAAGGGTCTCAAAGAGATCATCAAGGACGATCCCAAGGACAAGCGGGCCCACGCCGACCTGGCCTGGTTCTACAAGAACGACAAGAAATATGCCGAGGCCGTAGCCGAGTTCGAGAAGGCCCTGGCCATCGATCCGAACTTCGGCTACGCCCTGAACCTTTTAGCTTATACCTTCGGCGAGATGGGCGAGAAGGACAAGGCCCTCAAGACCTTCGACCGCTACGCGGCGGTCCAGCCCGGCGAGGCCAATCCCCTCGATTCCATGGGCGACCTTTACTTCCTGACGGGCGAGGTCGACAAGGCCCGGGCCAAGTACCAGCAGGCCCTGGCCATCCGGCCCGATTTCGGCTCGGCCTGGAAGCTGGCCTATCTCTATGCCATGGACGGCGATTACGACGCCTGCCTCCGCTGGGTGGACCATATCATCGCCCAGGCCCACAACGACGGGATGAGGGCCGACGGCCATCAGTGGAAGGGCTTCTATTTCTCGCTCATGGGCCGGGTCGACGAAGCGCTCGGCGAGCTCGAGACCGCCGAATCGCTGGCCAAGGCCTCGGGCAACAAGACCCTGGCCGACATCATCCTGCGGGACGCCCTCTGGATCTCCTACGACTGGAATCGGCTCGACCTCTTCAAGTCCTACATCGACCGGCGTTTGGCCTACCTCACCGAGAGCCAGCAGGGGACGGAGAGTCTCAAACGGGCCTTTGCCCTCCTCTACAACGGGCTGCTCGATGTCCGCGAAGGCCGCGTCGCCGAAGCGAAGGCGAAGCTCGAAGGGATCATGTCGGGCGGCGGCGCCCTCGACGAGAAGGAGAAAGCCTTCAACGAGATGGCCACGAGCCACCTGAAGCGCGAGATCCTGTTCGCCGAAGGCAAGTACGACGAGGCGATCAAGGCCTTCGTAGACGCCCCCCCGGTCAAGATCGACCTCAGCTTCACGAAGTCGGTCCAGGGCAAGAACCTGCCGTTCCAGTCCGACTTCGTGGCCCGGGCCTATCTGGCCAAGGGCGACGAGGCCAAGGCCCTGCGCGAATACGAGCGCCTGGTCTCCCCGGAGCCGGGAGCCCGCGAGAACGCGCTCATCCACCCGTTCTCGAGGCTCCGGCTGGCCGCCCTTTACGAAGGCAAGGGCGACCTCGACCGGGCCGTCGAGCAGTTGGCGCCCGTTGTCGGGCTCTGGAAGCAGGCCGATCCTCTCATCCCCGAGGTTTCGTCCGTGCGGAAGAAGCTTCAGATGCTCCGGACGAAGACGACCAAGCCGAAGGGCGCCGCCATCGATTCCTTCTATCCGCTGCCCTTCATCGGCTCGTTCTGAGCCGGTCGGGGACACGCACGGGGCACATCTCCCCAAGAGTACGTGGCCCCGGTCCGCCGGCTTGGGCGCTCTTGGCTTTCCCTCCTCCTTCTGATAGAAAAGGAAGGTGAGAGGAGAGCCGCATGCCTGAGACGAGATCGTTTTCGGCTAGAAAACGGGGATTCCTGTCGGCAGCGATCGTCGCGCTCCTGTGCGCCGTCCCGTCCGTCCGCCCGTCGCCCGCGCCGGAGGACGATCTGATCAGCGGCATCGGCTTGACCCATCTGACCGTCTACGACCAGCGCCGGGCCCCCGACGGCCGGATGTCGGGCTGTCCCCACGTCCACGCCGTGACGGACGAGGGCTATTACGTCCTCAGCGGCAAGGGCGCGGTCGAGCTCCACGACCTCGCGAACGGCTTCCGCACGGTCGATCTCTCGCCCGGCCACTATGTTCAATTTCCTCCCGGGACCCTCCACCGGCTCATCAACGGCGAGCGTCTCGTCCTCCTTGTGGTCATGGGCAACGCCGGGCTGGCCGAGCGCGGCGATGCCCGGATCTACTTCGGCCAGGCGGTCGACGACGACCCCGCAGAATTCGCCCGGCTGACGGGGCTGGCCAAGACCCAGGGGCTCATAGGCGCGCTCGACCGCCGGGACGCGGCCGTCCGCGCCTACACGGGGCTACTCGAGCTGTGGGACAAAGACCGCGCCGCGTACGACGCGGAGCTGGGGCGTTTTATCGGCGTCCATATGAGCGCGGCCGTCGCGCTTCGGGCGGACTTTGCCGCAGCCGTCGAGGCGGGCCCCGTGGCCTGGGGCGAGCTTTTCCGCGCCCGGCTGGGCAACCTGCCGGGCCCGACCGCCGGGAGAGGGCCCGTCCTCCACGAGCCGTCCGGTACGCCGGTCCTCGGCATGTGCGGCATCCTGCGCCCCGTGACGAAGCTCGCGCCTGTGGGCCCCGCCGTCGCGGCCCCGGTCCGGAAGTAGGGAGGGAGCGATGCCCGCCGAAGAGCCCGGAACCGGTCTCCGCCGCGGCCTACCGATGGTCGGGGCCCGCGATCCCGAGGCCCTGGAGCTCGAGAAGGCCCGTCTCCGCGCGATTGACGCCCGGCCCGGCCGGTGGCGGCGGTGGCGCGGCTACTGGTCCCTGTCCGGTCCCGGCTGGGTCCAGAGCGCGCTGACCCTCGGCGCGGGCTCGGCCGGCGCGTCGATCTTCGCCGGCGCGGCCTACGGCTACGAACTCCTGTGGGTCCAGCCCGTGGCCATGTTCCTCGGCGTCGTCATGTTCGCGGCCATCGGCCATCAGACCCTGGTCACCCAGGCCCGGCCGTACGACGTCTTCCGCAAGACCCTCCACCCGGCCCTGGCCTTTGCCTGGGGCGCCGTGGTCCTGTTGGCCTCCATCATCTGGCAGTTCCCCCAGTACGCCCTGGCCACGAGCGTCAGCCGGGACATCTTCGCTGTCGCGGGCATCGACATGCCGCGGGCGCCCATCGCCCTGGCCCTGCTGGTTGCGGGCACGGCGCTCTGCTGGAGCTACGGGCAGGGCAGCCGGCGGGCCGTGCGGCTCTTCGAGCGCGTCCTCAAGTATCTCGTCTTGCTGATGGCCCTCTTCTTCCTCATCGTCGTCGTCAAGACCGGGGTCGACTTCGGGGCCCTTTTCAAGGGGCTCTTCGGCTTCCATGTCCCCCGCGACCGCGAGGGCCTCACGATCGTCCTCGGCGCGCTCGGCGCGGCCGTCGGCGTCAACATGACCTTCCTCTATCCCTACACCCTCCTGGCCCGCGGCTGGGGCCGGGAGCACCGGGGTCTCAAGAACTTCGACCTGGGCGTGTCGATGTTCGCCCCGTTCGTCCTGACCACCGGACTGGTCGTCATCGCCTGCGCCAACACGCTCCACGTCCAGGGCATCCGGGTCCGGGAGGCGGTCGACGCCGCCCATGCCCTGGCGCCGGTGGCCGGGGTGGCCGCGGGCAGGGTCATCTTCTCGCTGGGCGTTCTCGGCATGTGCTTCACGACCCTAGCCATCGAGATGGTCATCTGCGGCTTCGTCCTGAGCGAGATGCTGGGCTTCGAGCCGCGCGGCTGGCGCTACCGGGCGGCGACGATGGTCGCCAACATCGGCATCCTCGGCGCCTTCTATCCCACCCCGTTCTGGCTGCCGGTCCTGGCCTCGTCGATCGCCCTGGTCATGATGCCTATCGCCTACGTCGCCTTCTTCGTCCTCCAGAACAAGCGGAGCTACCTCGGCGGCGACGTCAATCGGGGCCTCAAGGGCGCCGTCTGGAACGTCCTCCTCGTCCTGGCCATCCTGGTCGTCGCGGCGGGGGCCGTCGTCAAGATCCTGTCGCTCTTCTGAAGCGTTGACAGGGGAGAGGCGGGCGTTATACATTCGGGCCGGGAGGCGCCCATGAACCGCAGAAGCTTTCTCAAGGCCGCGGCCGCGACGGCGGTCGCTCCGGCCATCGTCCCGTCGTCCGTGTTCGCCCGGCCGGCCCCGAGCGACACCCTCCAGTTCGGCTGCATCGGCGTCGGCCGCCAGGGCCAGGCCGACATGCAGGAGCTCATCTACCGGGGGCTCGAGGCCGGCGCCCGGGTCACGGCCGTCTGCGACGTCGACGCCCATCGCCTCCAGGACGCCCAGTGGCTGGCCGAGAAGATCTACACCCTCGAGACCGGCAAGGACGCCGCCAAGACCGTCGCCGCCTACGGCGACTTCCGTGAGCTCCTGGCCCGTAAGGACCTCGACGGCGTCCTCATCGTCACGCCCGACTTCTGGCACGCCGCGCACGCCGTCGCCGCGGCCGAGGCCGGCAAGGACATCTACCTCGAAAAGCCGATGACCTATTCCATCGCCGAGGGCCAAAAGCTCGTCGCCGCCGTCCGCAAGAGCAAGCGCGTCCTCCAGGTCGGCTCCCAGCAGCGCTCGTCCATCCACTTCCTCATGGCCTGCGAGCTCGTCCGCAACGGCCGGGCCGGCAAGCTGCACACGATCCGCGTCTGGCTGCCGGAGGACCAGGGCAGCGGCGATCCGCGTCCGACTCCCGTGCCGCCCAACCTCGACTACGACGCCTGGATGGGCCCGACCGCGCCGGCCCCCTTCGCCGAGGACCGCGTCCACCCCCAGACGAGCTACGAACGGCCCGGCTGGCTCCAGATCGAGCCCTACTGCCTGGGCATGGTCACGGGTTGGGGCTCGCACATGATGGACATCGCCCAATGGGGCCACGGCTCGGACCTGACCGGGCCCGTGAGCATCGAGGCCAAGGCCGAGTTCCCCGACCGGGGCCTGTTCGACGTCCACACCAAGTTCCAGGCCGAGGCCGTCTACGCCGACGGGGTCCGGCTGATCATGGAGACCGGCGATCCGGCCGGCGTCCGCTTCGAGGGCGACCGGGGCTGGATCTTCGTCCAGCGCGGCGCCATCAAGGCCTCCGATCCCGAGATCCTGAAGTGGAAGCCAGGCCAGGGCGAGGTCAAGCTCCTCCAGAGCGGCAACCACATGAAGGACTTCCTCGAGGCCGTGCGCGGCCGCCGCGACCCCATCGCTCCGGTCGAGGTCGGCCACCGCTCGAACTCGATCTGCGTCATGACCCACATCGCCATGAAGCTCGGCCGCAAGCTCGCCTGGGACCCGAAAGCCGAATCGTTCGTCGGCGACGAAGAGGCCAACCGCCGCCTCGACTACCCCCATCGCGCCCCATGGAAGGTTTGAACCGAGGGCTCTCGACCGCTTTCCTCATCGCCGGTCTCGGACTGCTCGCCCTCGGGGCCTGCGCCCCGCGGCCGGAGGTCGCCTTCGCGAGGGACGACGCCGCGGGCGCTCTCACCCTGTCGATCGGCGGGCGCGAAGCCCTCGTCTTCCGGTACGGCCCGGACCTCGACCTGGCGCACTACGGACCGTTGCGCACGCCGTCCGGCCGCAACCTGCTCGTCGAGAAGACCGAGCCCTATCCCCACCATCGCTCGTTCTGGTTCGCCGACACGGTCCGGACCGAAGGAGGGGAGAGGGACCTGAGCTTCTACAACGCCCTCTACACCGGGACGAAGACCGAGTCCGGCGACTACGCGCCGCCCTTCCGCGACCGGATCCGCCTGCGCGCGTTCCCTCGCGTCTTCGCGGCCGGCGCCCGGGGCGAGGTCGAGGCCGACCTCGTCTGGGAGTCCGACGGCCGCCCGGTCCTCGAGGAGAAACGCCGGCTCGTCGTCCTCAGCCTCGGGGGAGGGGACTACCTGCTCGATATCGCCTGGACCCTGACGCCGGCGGAGACCGATGTCGCGTTCGTCAGCGACGATGTCCACTACGCCTGGCCCTTCCTGCGGCTCGACCT
>JBFYNT010000093.1:0-7717 GCA_041304225.1 Candidatus Aminicenantota bacterium | reverse complement strand
ATCCCGGCCGTGCTGATGATCGTCTGGCCGGACCAGTGGTATCACACGAGCGGCGACACCCCCGACAAGTCCGACGCGACGCAGTTCAAGCGGATCGTGACCATCTGCGCGGCGGCGGCCGAGTTCCTGGCCAACGCCGGCCCGGCCGAGGCCGCGACGATGATGGCCGAGATCTCGGCCCGCCAGGGCGGACGGCTGGGCGCCGACCGGGCGCGCGCCGAACGGCTGCTCCTCGCGGCCGACGCCAAGTCCTTCGCCGCGGCCGCCAAGGAGGCCCGGGTCATTGTCGAGCAGGCCTTCGCCCGGGAGAAGGAGACGCTGGCCTCGGTCCGGTTCTTCGCCGGGGCGGACGCCGCGGCGGGGGCCCGCCTCGCGGGCCGGCTGGCCGGCCTCGACGCCGAGCGGGCCAGCCACCTCCGGACGATCGACGGCCTCGCCGCCGCGCGCGGCCGGAGCCTCGGCGTCCCGACCGCCAAACCGGCCCCGACCGCGGACGAGGTCCGGCTGGCCGGGCTCGTGCCGGTCCGAACGGAGAAGATGGGCGGCCTGATGGCCATGTGGGGCCTGCGCGAGGAGTTCCGTAAGCTCAACTACCAGGCGCCGCCGGCCATCCAGATGGCCGAGATGGAGCTCCGGAACTTCATCGACGGCCGGCGCTCGATCCTGGAGATCCGGGACGCGGCCTCGGCCGAGTTCGAGCCCCTCGATCTTCTGGAGGTCGAGAAATGGGTCAACGTCCAGGAGAAGGTCGGGCTCGTGACGATCCGGAAGAAGTAGCTATTTCGCGAACAGCTTCTCCAGCGCCGGGATCAGGTCCAGCGTCTTCTCGAACTCGACGAGGGGTATCTTCTTGGCCTGGGAGATGGCCGTGAAGCGGCCGTCGGAATTGCCTTCCTTGAGGACGAGCAGGATGGCCGAGTTGGGGGCCACGGCGTCGATCGACTGCTCGTCGGTCGTGTCGCCCGCCGCCGCGCCCTGGGAGCGGCGCTTCAGGCCCTCGATGTGGGCGCCGATGACCTTGATCCCCAGCTTCCGGGCCTCGGCGATGAGGGCTGTCGCCCGGGCCAGCTCGTCCTCGATCTCGATGCCGGCCGCGCCCATGCCCTTGAGGCTGGCGCCCATGGTGATGATGAGCGACTTGTAGGGCTTGGCCCTGAGCGTCTCGGGGGTGGCCAGCGGATCGATGTCGTATTCCAATTTCAACCGTTGCAGGACGACCTTGATGGTCGTCGGACCGATGCTCTGGCCGCAGGAGGTGATCAGGACGGGCAGCTCGGCCTTGGCCTCCAGAGCCTGGCTCCTGAGCAGCGCGGGCAGGAGGACGAGGGCGGCGGCCACGAGGACCGCGGCGGATCTATGGATCTTCGGCATGGGAGACTCCTTTCTTCGGCCTGCGCGGCCGCAAGGACCCATGTTAGGCCAAAGGCAGGCCATGGTCAACCTCCGGGGACGGGCTCCCAGTCTTTATGATATAGTTCCGGTCGAGATCGAACGCCTCGCCCGGAGGGACCCATGAAGCCCGTTCGCGCCTGTACCGCCGTTCTCGCCTCCGCCGCCACGCTCCTCATATTCGCCGCCTGCCAGGGGCGGCGGGACCGCATGGAACCCGTCACCACGGAGGAGATCGCGGCGCACATCCGCTATCTTTCGAGCGACCAGCTGGAAGGCCGGGCCGTGGGGACGCCGGGCATAGAGATGGCGGCCCGATACCACGAGGACTACTTCCGGACGATGGGCCTGGAGCCGGCGTTCCAGGGAAGCTTCCGGCAGACCTTTCCGCTCAAGGGCTCGCGGCCCGACCCCCAGGCGTCGCTCGAGATCACGGGCCCGGGCGTCTCGCTCGCGCCCGCGCTCTGGGACGAGTTCGTCATCCGGACCGAGCGCGAGGACTCGCCGCCCGAGGCGGCGGGCGAGCTCGTCTACGTCGGCCATCTGGTCCAGGCCCCGGAGCGGCAGTGGGACGACCTCAAGGGCCTGGACCTCGCGGGCAAGGTCCTGCTGGTCGAGGTCAACGAGCCGGGGAACCGCCCGGGCGGCGTCTTCGACGGCGAGGACATGACCTACTACGGCCGCTGGCCCTACAAATACGAGAAGGCGACCGAGCTCGGCGCGGCCGGCGTCCTCATCATTCACGACACCAAGGGCGCGGCCTACGGCTGGGATGTCCTGCGGGCGTCCTGGGCGAACGAGAGCTTCTTCGATCCCGACCGCAACCCCCGCCTGCTCTTCGAGGGCTGGATCGGCGGCGAGACGGCCGACCGCGTGCTGGCCGCGGCCAAGCTCGACCGCCGGGCCCTGCGCGAGAAGGCCGAGACGCCGGAGTTCGTTCCGGTGCCGCTCGGCCTCCGGGCCACGGTCCGCCAGCGCCGCGTCTACCGGGCGGTCGACGGCGTCAACGTCGCCGGCATCGTCAGGGCCAAGCACCCGGCCGCCCGGAAGCGGATGATCGTCTTCTCGGCCCACTACGATCATTTCGGCAGGGACGAAACGCTCGAGGGCGACCAGATCTACAACGGCGCGGTCGACAACTGCTCCGCCTCGGCCGCGCTCCTGGCCACGGCCGGCTATTACGCCCAACGGCCCGAGAAGCTCAAGGACGACCTGTGCTTCGTCGCCGTCACGGCCGAGGAGCAGCTCGTGCTCGGCTCGGCCTACTTCGCCCGCCACCTGCCGTTCGACAAGTCCCTGGCGATCGCCGACATCAACTACGAGATGACCAACGTCTGGGGCGAGACCGAGGACGTCTTCGGCATCGGGGCCCGGCACTCGGACCTCGACGCGGTCTGCCGCCAGGCGGCCGAGACGATGGGCCTCCGTTACACACCCGAGCGCAACGGCGAGCTCGGCTTCTTTTACCGTTCCGACCAGATCTCGTTCGCCCGGGAGGGCATTCCCGGCGTCTGGCTCAGCCAGGGCGTCGTGGCCAAGGGGCCGGACAAGGGCCTCGTCCAGCGGAAGTTCGACGCCTATCGCAAGGATAAATACCACAAGGTGACCGACGAGATGGAGCCCGATTGGGACCTGCGGGCGACGCTTCAGATCGTCGACTGGGCCAAGGGTATCGTCGCTCTCCTCCAGGAGCGCGGGGACCTGCCGCAGTTCGTCCCGACGAGCTCGTTCAAGCGCGCGCCCGTAAAATAAATTTACCGCGGCCCAACCCCCTAACCCGGGCGGCGCCGATGGCACGTTTTGTGCTGGGTAGGGGATGGATTGAATTGAGGTGCCTGTCCATGAGCAAGAACGGTTTCTTCCTCGGCTTCGCGCTCTCAGCTCTCGTCGTCGGCCGGCCGGCCCTCCTTTCGGCCCAGCCGCTTCCGGGCCTCGCGGACAAGACCTACAAGGAAGGCGTCCTTCGCAAAGTCGCCGATATCGTCGAGAGCAAATATGTCCTGGCCGAGAGAGCCAAGGCCTACGCCGACGAATTCCGGGCGAAATGCGCTTCCGGGACCTACGATGCGCTGACCGACCCCAAGGACTTCGCCGATAAAGTCACCGCCGACCTCATCGCCATCACCCACGACAAGCATTTGAATTTCCGCGTCATGGTGCCCAGCGACGTCGGCGAAAAGGCCGAAGGGACGTTGCATCATCCCGTCCGGTATTATCGCCTGAGGCTCAAGGAGAATGCCGGCTTCTATGAGCTCAAATGGATCGAGCCGGGCATCGGCTATATCGATCTGCGGCGGTTCTATTCCTTCGACCAAGCCAAGGACATGGCCGTCGCCGCCATGACCTTCCTGTCCAACGCCCGGGCCATCATCATCGACGTCCGGGAGAACGGCGGCGGCTCGGGGGACTACTTGAGCAGCTACTTCCTGCCGTACCCGACCCAGTTGAGCGGCTCGTATGCCCGTCAGACCGGCAAGCTGACCGAGGGCTGGACCCGCCGCGACATCGGCACGGAACCGCGGCTCGACGTGCCCCTCTTCATCCTGACCGGGCCGAACACCTTCTCGGCCTCCGAATCCTTCGCCTACGACATGCAGACGCTGAAGAGGGCGAGGCTCGTCGGTGAGCCGACGAAGGGCGGGGCCCACTCCACCGACGTCTTCGGCATCGACGACCGATTCGAATTCTACATCTCGACGGAAAGAGGGGTCAGCCCCGTGACGGGGGGGAATTGGGAGGAGGGGGGCGTCATCCCCGACCTCCGCGTTCCGGCCGCCGCGGCCTTGGACGCCGCCCTCGTCGAAGCCCGCCAAGCGGCCGAGGCCTTCGGAAAGGCCAAGGACGCGGGCCTGAAGACGGCCGTCGACGAAATGCAGATCCTGGCCGACGGCGCGGCCCGGCTCTACCGGGAGGGAAAGGACCGCGAGGCCGCGGCGGCCCTGGACGCGCTGGTGGCGAAGGCCCGGGCGGCCGGTCTCGCGAGCGAGTTCTTCATGTGGGTCTTCGCCTACAATTTCCAAGCCCCCGGGGACGAACGGATGCTCTTGGCCGTCCTCGAGAAGAACGTCGAGCTCTTTCCCGGGTCATACACCGCTTTCGAGATCCTGGCGTCCGTCTGTGCCTCCCAAGGCAAGACGAAGCTCGCCCTCGGATATTTCCGGAAGGTCCTCGAATTGGACCCCGGCAACCGGAACGCGGCCAAGGCGATCAAGGAGCTGCGGAAATGAGGCCTGCGGGCCGTAAGGAGACATCGAAATGGAACCCGTCAACCTGGCTCAAAAGCTAACGCTGTTCACGGAACAATGGCATCCGCACCTCGTCGCGGAAGGGGACAGCCTGCAGGTCTACCTGTCGAAGCTCCAGGGCGAGTTCCTCATGCACGCCCACGACAACGGAGATGAATTGTTCTTTGTGGTCAAGGGCCGTATGGAGATTCGCTTCAAGGACAGGACCGTCGAGGTCGGGGAGGGCGAGATCATCCTGGTGCCGAAAGGGGTCGACCATTGCCCCCGGACCCGCCCGGACGAGGAGGTCCACGTCCTGGTCGTCGAGCCGCTCGGCACGACGCACACCGGCAGCGTCCGCGACCGGAGGACGGTCGATGTGTTCAGCCGGATATGACCGGAACCCAGGGGGAGCGACCCCTCGGGACGGCCGGTAGCGAGGTCCGGGGCCTCGAGAGCAAAGGGTTGGTTTTTTTTCGCCGAGTGTGTTAAACTCCGTCGGTAATGGAGACTAAACCCGCCCCCCATATGACCAAGTTTTCGGATTACCTCAAGCCCAGCCAAGTCGTCTTCGACCTCAAGAGCAAGGACCGCGTCGAGGCCATCGAAGAGCTCCTGGACGTGCTGGCCAAGCAGAAGCTCATCGACAACAAGAAGCTCCTGCTGACCCGCATCATCGACCGCGAGAACCTCGTCTCCACGGCCATCGGTTCGGGCGTCGCCCTGCCGCACGCCCGCGTCGACGCCGGAGGCGAGATCGCCGTCGCGGTCGGACGGTCGGACAAGGGCATCGACTTCGACGCTCACGACGGACAGAAGGTCCATCTGATCATTCTGGTCGTCTGGAACCCCACCCTGCCCGGCCTGTTCAACCACCTCTTCGCCGGCCTGGCCCGCTTCCTCATCCGGGCCGAGAACCGGGGCCGCATCCAGGCGACCAAGGACAAATCCGAGCTCTACGACATCCTCTCCGGGATCGAATTCAAGTTCGTGCACGAGGAGAAGATCGTCAGCCGGGCCCGCCTGCTCAAGAAGCTCCAGGAGCTCGAGCTCCGCAAGAAGAAATCGACCAAGGACCAGCAGAAGGAGCTCCACAAACAGGCCGCCATGATCCGGGAGGAGCTCGACCGCGACCTCGTCTCCCGGTTCGACCGCCTGATGGAGCGCTACGGCTTCGCCGTCGCCGACGCCGTCGAAGGGGTCTGCCAGGGCTGCAATATCAACATCTCGACCCAGATGTACTCGGCCATGGAAGACTCCAACGACATCTACGTCTGCGAGAACTGCGGCAAGTACCTGGTCTCGGCCAAAAAGAAGAAAAAGTAAAGCCTCCTCTTATTCCACGCCCTCGGAGGCCAGGTTCACGGGGGTCATCAGCTTATAGGCCGGATAGGTTTGAGCGCCGCGGCCCCACTGGCTGACGATGTCCTTGTCAAAGAAATTCCAGACGACCAGCCCGTCGTCGCTCTCCGGCTCGAGCAGGTAGGCGGCCAGGCGGCCCAGGGGCTGGGCCGTGCGGACGAGGAGCGTCCCGGCGGGAAAGTCCTTGGCCTCGACGGCGTACTCGCCTTTGACCGTATTGGTCCGGTGGCCCTGGTAGAGGCGCTCGGCCCCCTTGATCTCCTTGATGCGGAAGGCCTCGACCTCCAGGGTCGCGGCCGCGGTCAGGCGCTCGACGGCCACGCCGTGCTGGCGGAGCTTGTCGGGGACCTCGGTCCCTACGAGCGGGATGAGGTAGGCGTAGGGCAAGCGGACAGCGCGTTTGGCGACGAAATCGGCGTAATAGGTTACGTTGTAGATCTTGCGGCGGTCGGTCGGCCTCATCCGGGGGAAGGGACCGGCGGGGGCTTGGGCGGCGCCCGGCGCGGGCTCGGCCGGGGCCTCCATCTCGTAGCCGAGGATGGCCAGCTTGCCCGGCAGGGGCTGGACGTCGATGTCCAGGCCGAAGGTGTCGGCCGCGGAGGGGGCCAGGCCGCTCTGGACGGTCCGGGCGTCGGCGTCGGCGACGAGCTTCTGGAGCTCGGCCCCGTGGGCCGCGCAGTAGTCGAGGATGGACCTGAGCAGGTTGTAGTTGCCGGCGACGCGGGTCCGGAAGTCCGCGTAGTTGTAGTTCTCGTCGAGGATGGCCAGGCGGTTGCGCAGGCCGATGTAATTCGTCATGTAGCGCGGCTGGTGCCCGAAGGTCCGCCAGCCCTTCTCCATGTCCCGGAAGTCCGTGGGATCGCCGTAGGGGACGGACAGGGTGCCGTACGCCTTCTCGAGCGTCGCGTCGATCGCCGGGAGCATCTTGTCGCGGGCGTATTTGAGGACGGCCGGGTCGCCGTTCGGGCAGAGCCCCCAGGAGTAGGTGACCGGCTCCTCGTGCATGGACCCGTCGGTCGTGTGGCAGTCGAGGACGAGGAGCGGGTCCCAGCGCCCGAGGACGTTGCGGACAAGGCCTCTCAGTTCCGGGCTCTCGAGCTTCATGCCGTCGCGGTTGAGATCGAGGTTCTGGCCGTTGTGGCGGACGCCCGAGCCCTTGTCCGGGCCGGCCTGGCCCATGCGGTTGCGGGGGTCCATCTTGTCGTTGCCGTCGGCGTTGAAGATCGGGGCGACGAGCAGGACGACCTTGTCGAGGTAGGGCAGCTTGGGATCGAGCAGGATGTCCCGTGCGAGCATCAGCGTCGCTTCCTTGCCCTCGACCTCGCCGGCGTGGATGTTGGCCTGGAAGTAGACGACGGCGCGCTTGTCGTAGCGCAGGGCCAGAGGGTCGCGGGGCAGGGGCTTGCCGATGACCAGGAGGGGGATGGCCCGGCCCTCGGCCGAGACGGCCAGGGTCTCGACCCGGACGAGGGGCGAGAGCTTCTGGAGGTCGCGGATGAAGGCCAGGACGTCGGCGTAGGTCGACGTCGCGGCGTAGTCGGTCGCCTCGGCCGTCGTCCGGGGACCGGAAGCCGGGGCCGGGGGGGGCCAGACGATCTTCGAGGTGTCGATCTTGGGGGCTTGCGGCATCCCGCCCCCGGGCTGGCCGGCGGCGGGAAGAACCAGGGCGAGCGGGACGGCGATGAGGGCGGCGAGGAATAAGTGGGCGCGGGGCGTCGGTTTCATGAGGACCTCCGTCGTTT
>JBFYNT010000092.1:0-3930 GCA_041304225.1 Candidatus Aminicenantota bacterium | reverse complement strand
GAGCCGGAATAGACGTAGACGACCAGGTCGTTGGTCGGGTCGACGGTCAGCCGGCTGTAGTAGAACGGCCGGAAGTTGACCTGGTCGTAGGTCGCCTTGTCGCAGGCCCGGCGCCAGGTGCGGCCCTTGTCCTCGGAACGGAAGAGGCCGCCGCTCGCCGCCTCGACCAGGGCGTAGACGACGTTCGGGTTCGAGCGGGCGACGCCCAGGCCGATGCGTCCGTAGGGCGCGGCGGGCAGGCCCGCGGAGGTCGCGGCCCAGGTGTCGCCGCCGTCGGTCGTCCGGTAGATCGCGCTGCCGGTGCCGCCGCTCCGGAAGAAATACGGCCAGCGGCGGTGCTCCCACATGCCGGCGTAGAGGATCTTCGAGTTCGCGGGGTCGATGGCCAGGTCGCAGGCGCCCGTCTCCGGGCTGACGTACAGGACCTTCTTCCAGGTCTTGCCGCCGTCGGTCGTCCGGTAGACGCCGCGCTCCTCGTTCGGGCCCCAGAGGTGGCCCTGGGCGGCGACGTGGACGACGTCGGGATCGGCCGGATCGATGACGATGCGGCTGACGAAGCGGGTCGCGGCCAGCCCCATGTTCGTCCAGGTCCGGCCGGCGTCCTCGGACTTGTAGACGCCGTCGCCGGGGGCCACGGAGTTGCGGGCCGTGGCCTCGCCCGTGCCGACCCAGACGATGTCGGGGTGGCTGGGCGACACGGCGACCGCGCCGACCGAGACCGTCCCCTCCTTGTGGAAGGACGGCGCCCAATTGAGGCCCATGTCCTCGGATTTCCAGAGCCCGCTCGGACCGACGGCGGCGTAGATGACCGACGCGTCGTTCTCGGGGACGGCGAAGTCAACCGTCCGGCCGCCCATGTTGGCCGGCCCGATGTTGCGGGCCTTGAGCGTCTTGACCGCGGCGGCGTAGTCGAAGGCCTCGGCCTTGGCCGCGGCGGGCGCGGCCGCTTTCTTCGCCTGGGCGCGCCCGGGCCCGGCCGCGAGAAGCGAAAGCGCGACGAGAGCGAAAACGGAGAGCTTGAGGGACTTCGGGATAGGCATGGGGACCTCCTTCGAGAGGGCTGTTTAGCCTGCTTATACCAAAATCCACTCTCCCCCGTCAAAACACTCAGGTCCGTTCCTTTCCCAAAGGCCGAAGTCGCCGGACGGAGGAGGATGGGTGGCCGGGAGTTAGTCCCCGCCCGCCTGGAGGCGGAAGGGGTTCCCCACGACTTGTCCTTGAAACGGCTTCTGCCTATAATGGGCGCGCCATGCGCCGCCCGGCGATCTCCGCGAAAGGACGATAGCCATGCGTCTCCAGCTCCTCGACTGGATCATCATCGCCTTCACCCTGATCATCTGTTTCGGCCCCGCCCTGTACTACCGCAAGCGGGCCGGACAGAACACCGCCGAGTTCTTCGCCTCCGGCCGGGCCGTGCCGTGGTGGCTGGCCGGGCTGTCCATGGTCGCCACGACCTTCAGCAGCGACACGCCGAACCTGGTCACCGACATCGTCCGGCGCAACGGCGTCGCCGGCAACTGGGTCTGGTGGGCCTTCACGCTGACCGGCGTGGCCACGGTCTTCTTCTACGCCCGGATGTGGCGCCGCTCCGAGGTCCTGACCGACCTCGAGTTCTACGAGATCCGCTACTCGGGCAAGGCCGCCGGCTTCGTCCGGGGCTTCCGCTCGGTCTATTTGGGCTTCCTGTTCAACTGCATCATCATGGCCACGGTCAACCTGGCCGCCTGCAAGATCGCCGCCATCATGTTCGGCCTCAACCGCTGGGAGACGCTGGCCGCGGTGGGTTTCCTCAACGTCGTCTTCGCCGCGCTGACCGGGCTCTGGGGCGTGCTGATCATCGACATGATCCAGTTCTTCACCATGATGACGGCGGTCATCGCCGCGGCCTTCTTCGCCGTCCGGGCCGTCGGCGGCCTGGGCCCCCTGGTGACCAAGGTCTCGGCCATGACCGGCCCGGGCGGCATCAACTTCCTGAGCATGCTGCCGAACTTCAAGAGCAACTGGGACCTGGCCATCGCCATCTTCATCATGCCGCTGGCCGTCCAGTGGTGGGCGGTCTGGTACCCCGGCGCCGAGCCCGGCGGCGGCAGCTATATCGCCCAGCGCATGTTGGCCTCCAAGTCCGAGAAGGACTCGCTCGGGGCCGTCCTCTTCTTCAACCTGGCCCATTATGTCCTGCGGCCCTGGCCCTGGATCCTGGTCGCCCTGGCCTCGCTCGTCATTTTCCCCCAGCTCTCCGACATCCAGGCGGCCTTCCCCCATCTCGATCCGAGCCTCCTCGGCCACGACATCGCCTACCCGGCCATGATGAAGTTCCTGCCCGTGGGTTTTTTGGGCCTGCTGGTCGGCGGGCTCATCGCCGCCAACTCCTCGACCAACTTGACCCACCTGAACTGGGGCGCCTCCTACCTCGTCCACGACTTCTACCGGCGCTTCATCAAGACGGACGCCACCGAGAAGCACTACGTCATGGTCGGGCGCCTGGCCACGATCCTCCTCTTCGTCGCCGCCGGCGCGATGGTCTTCGTCCTGGACACGGCCAAGGACAGCTTCGACATCATTCTTCAGGTCGGGGCCGGGACAGGCCTGCTCTACCTCGTCCGCTGGTTCTGGTGGCGGGTCAACGCCTGGTGCGAAGTCAACGCTATGATCTCGTCGTTCGTCTTTTCCATCCTGCTGCTCGTCCTGCGCAAGTTCGGGGTCACCGTACCGACCCATTACGCCCTCATCCTGACGGTCCTGGTGACGACGATCAGCTGGATACTGACGGCCTTCCTCGGGCCGCAGACGGACAAGGAGAAGCTCGTGGCGTTCTACCGCAAGGTCCGTCCCTTCGGGCCGGGCTGGAACTGCATCCGCAGGGAGGCCGGGTTGACCGGAGCCGAAGCCAAGGCCGCCGGCGACAGCTTCCCGCTGGCCCTCGTCGGATGGGTGTCCGGCTCGCTGACCATCTGGTCGGCCCTGTTCATGGTCGGCAACGTCCTCTACGGCCGCTGGATCTACGCCGGCGCGCTCCTGGCCGTGTTCGTCGCCAGCGGGATCGTCCTGATCAAGGTCGTCAACCGGCTGTGGGACAAGAAGCCGGTCGCGCCGGGGACGCCGGCCGCGGGCTGAGCCCCGGGCTCAGAAGCCCGTGTTGAAGACCGGCAGGACCCGCAGGCCCTTGGGATTGTCGCGGACGATGTTGACCACGCCCAGTTGAATGCCCTTGTCGATCTTCCAGGCATAGTTGACGAGCCCGATCGAGAGGCCGCGGACCGTGCCCCGGCAATAGTTGAAGGCGCTCGCCGCCAGGCCCGAGAGCCGGCCGCCCTTTCCGACATGGACCATGCCACCGGCCAGGAACACCCCACGGAGGGTCTCGCCTCCGACGCCCAATCCGCCGATTGCCAGGCCCCTGATCTCCGGCGCGCCCAAGCCGAGCCCGCCGATAGCGATCCCGGTCAGACGCCCGCCGCAGCCGACGCCGAGACCGCCCACGGCGATCCCGGTCAGGTCCTCGCCGCATCCGACCCCCAGGCCGCCGGCGGCCAGGCCGGTGATATTCTCGCCCGCCCCGGCGCCTAAGCCGCCCAGAACGATGCCCTTGAGGTTTCCGCCGGCCCCGGCGCCGAGACCGCCAAGGCAGATACCCGTGATATTCTCCCCCGCCCCCGCCCCGAGGCCGCCGATGGCGATGCCGGCGATATTCTCGCCGGCGCCGACTCCGCCGAAGGCGAGAACGACGCCTTTGACGTCCTCTCCCGCGCCCGCGCCGAGACCGGCCACCGTAAGGCCGGCCAGGCTCTTGTCGGCGCCCGCGCCCAGGAGGCCCATCTGGATGCCCGTCACCCGCCCGCCGCCGGGAGCGACGCCCAGCGACAGGCCGCTGACGACCGCGTCCTTGTTGTCCTTGCGCGGCATCCAGAAGGTGACGTTCACCCCGGTGAC
>JBFYNT010000091.1:0-11612 GCA_041304225.1 Candidatus Aminicenantota bacterium | reverse complement strand
CCGCGGCGGCCGCGGCGGCCCGGGACATCAGGTCCTCCGAGCCGGCCGCGGCGAAGGCCATATTGGCCGGATATTCGCTCGCGCCGACGACCTGCTGGCCCGGGCCGCCCTCGAAGTCGGCCGAGATGAGGAGCGGGATCGCGGCCGCCTTCTGCAGGCGGTTGAGGAGATGGGCCACGTCGCGCGGCGTCCCGCCGTAGAGGACGAACATGCCCAGCCCGTGGTCGCGGGCGAGCGCGAGCCAACGCTCGAGCCGCGGATCGCCGTCCGCGATGTAGCCGCCGGCGATGTCCACCGTGACGATCTGGGCGATCTTCCGCTCGAGGGTCAGGCCCGCCAAGGTCTCGACCGCCCACTCCGCGCCCTCGTCCGACAGGGTCATCTCGAGCGCCGGGGCCGGGGCCTTCGCCTTGGACCCGGTCTCGGGCCCCGGCGCGAACACGCGCACCAGCAGGAACGGCAGGGACGCCAGTACCGCCATGATCAGGACATACAGGGGATCCAGCCGTTTCCGTTTGCGGTCGGACCTCGGGATGTCGTTATTAATCTTCATGATAACCCTCCATACCGGGTCGAAAAGGCCCGATCTTCATCTCACACGCTCGAAGATGATCTCCGCCAGGTCCATCCCCAGGCCCTTGGCCCTGGGATCGGCGCCCACGAGGTTCAGATATACGATGTTGGGGCCGCGCGCCATCTCGAACACTCCGAGCTCCGCCGGCTCGCCGATCGCCCGCTCGGCCGCGTACAGGTTCACCGCCCGTCCCGCCGGCCGGTCGCGCTCGTAGATCCTCACGATGCCCTGATCGGGGCCGAGCACGGCCTTGATCAGCACCCGATACATCCCCGCTTCGGGCAGGTCACAGATGAACGAGACATGGTGCGGGCCGAAGATGTCCGCCCCTTGCGCCGTCATCGAGAAGCGGCGCACTCGTTTCTCTCCCACGGTCGCCACGCCCTTCGAGAACACGGCGTTCTCGAACGACGTCGTGTGGATAGGCACGCTCCAACCGGGGACGAAAACGATGCGTTCGAGTCCGGTCACGCGCCGAGACGCGGCCGGCGGCGCCGGCTCCAGCCCCTCGGGCGGGTCCTGGGCGTAGAAGAAGACGACGCTCGCGTAATCGGTCGCCAGGGCGTTTCCCTCCGGGCCGTGTTCGATGGTGTAGTCGATCGACCTCGCGTACGCGTACGAGTCGGTCAGGAAGAACCGGTAGCCGCCCGTCCGGGCCAACGGCTTCCGGTAATCGAGGCAGCCGCTGAGCGGCAGCGACGTCCGCGTCTCCCAGCGGCCCGGGACGTCGTACCAGCCGCCGTTGAACGAGTCCTCGCTGCCCGTCCCGGGCACGGCCAGCTCGCCGTCGATGACGGCCCGGTCGTCGCCCTCGAAGAAGCCCGTGCCGCCCGTCTCGAGGCCCTGGGCCTGAAGGATGACGCCGACGACGTGGCCGCGCCCCGTCGTTTTCAGATAGGTATAGGGCTCGCCCGCCACGCAGGGGTTCTCGCGGCGCCACCGCGCGTAGAACCGGCCTTCGTCCGGGCCCTTGCCGACGGGGGCGGTGACGATCTCCGCCTCGACCTCGATCGACGCGCCTCCCGCGCCGCCGCGCCGCTCGGATTCCAGCTCGATCCGCGCCGACCGCTCATAGGGCATGGGGAAATGGATGTAGTTGCGGCCGTCTTCCGCGGTCCCCAACATCAGGGATCTCACCGCGGGATCGCCGAAGCTGTAGCCGAAGAGGTCGCCCACGGGACACTCGATCGCCGGCTCCGTGGCGCCGTCCCAGTACGCGCGAAGGAGGATGTCGCGCTCACCTCCCGCGAAGGCCGACGCCGGTCCGATCCTAAGCCCGACGACGCGTCCGGGCTCATGGCTCTCGAAGAGCGTCGCCTTTCCGCCCGGCGGGAGCGCGACCCTCACCCTCTTTTCCGTGAGTGTCGCTCCCGGCGGCGCGATGGCGCCGGCGATGTCCGTCCCCGCCCGCTTCAGCAGAGCCGCGGCCTTCTCGACCCGGGCCAGGAACTCGGCCGACGGCGGATCCTCGTAAGTCGCGACATCGACGTCCGCCGGAAAGGCCGCGTAGTTGATGTCGTAGAACTGGAACGTCTCGGCCCTGAGAAGGATCTTGCACGACTTCCGGAAGGTCAACGGCACGTAGGACGTATAGCCGCCGACGCCCGAACCGGCGAGCGGCGCGAGGAACGGCGGGCGCGTGCCGTCGAAGAGCTCGATGACCTTCAGCCGAAGCCGCGGCGCGGGTTCCCCGTCAAAGTAGAACTCGACGACGTCCTCGGTCGGCGTCGGCGTATGGATGCGGTAGACCGCGCCCGGGCCTTCGAGGTCGGCCAGGACGAGGCCGCCCGGCTCCTTGCGAACGAACGAATATTTGCCGCTGAAGCCGTCGTCGTTGCCGCCCGTCCGGTCGTAGCTCGAGATGAGCCCGACCCGGACCGAGCGCTTGAACCGCGGCAGGAGATCGAGGCGGGCCAGCTCGTCGAGGCCGACGGCGGCGGGGGCGGCGATCGCCGGTCCGGCCGCTTCCGCTCCGGGCCCCCCGGCCCGGCCGCAGGAGATCGCGGCGGCTAACGTCCACACGAGCATCGCCGAGGTCCGTCCGGATCTGTTCATGGTCCTCCGCCTTCCCGTCCCCGGCGCTTCGCGCGATCCCCGGACACGGTGCCCCACTATGGAACAGACGCCGCCCGCCCGTCAAGCCGGCTGCCGCCTGGAGCTAGCGCCGGGCGCCAAGTTCGCGTTTTAGCTCCGGGCGGTGGTCGAGGACGCGCATGACGGCCTCGGCCGCGGCGCCGTTGCCCCAGTCGTAGATAGTGAAGACCCCCATGCCCTCGCCCTCGGGGCTCGTCCGGCCGCCGTGGCCGTAGTTCTCCATGGTGAAGCCGTAGTCGGCCGGCCCGAACCACGGGTAGACCTTCTCCCACATGGCCTTGACCTCGGGGTTCTCCGGGCAGTACATCATGACGAAGCCCGCTTTGAGCGCGGCCAGGCCGCGATCGCGATAGGCCGTCTCGCCGGTCGCGTCGGCGTAGTCGAGGAAGAGCTCGGCGAAGAGCGTCTCGCGCGAGTCGTTCCACTCCCCGTCGGCGTTCATCACGCCGAAGCCGCCGAGCGCGGGGACGTGGATGAAGGGCGGCTGCCAGACCTGCTGGGCCATCGACAGCTCGTCGAGTGTGCGCCTCCCCCAATCGAGATAGAGACCCCGGCCGGTCGCCCGCCAGGCCGCCAGCAGGGCCTCGGCGGTCCAGAACATCGAGAGCGTGTTCTGTTTGTGCATGGCGTTGCGCTCGATCTTACGGTCGAGGTACCGGTCGCGGCCCCAGGCGCAGCAGGACCAGTAGGTCTCGAAGTCGAGCCACCGGCCCTGCGGCACGACGTCCGCGAGAACGGCGTCGACGGCCCGCAGGGCGGCGGCCCGGTACTTCACCTCGCCGGCGAGATCGGCGAGCTTCAGCAGGAAGGTCGCGCTCAGGCTCGATTCCGGCGTTCGGTTCATCACCGGGCCGGGCGTCTGCGTCGTCGGATGGAGCCAGCCGGGAAAGAAACCGCGCTCGTCCTGCAGGCGGAGCAGGCGCTCGCCGTAGGCGCGCGCGTATTCGAGGAGGCGCGGGTCCTTCTCGAGCTCGTCGTACCAGCGCAGCATGGCCAGCGCCGTGACGCTCATGTCGAGGACGTGGGCCCAGTTCGCGGTGATGCCGTGCTCGAGGGGCGTGCGGTCGGAATTCGACCATCGGGCCTCGGACCAGGGCCGCGGCCGGCGCAGCTTCCGCCCGTCGATCACGACCTCGTCGTTCGCGGTCCCGATGACGGACGGAAAGATCCCGTCGGTCACCGGTGCGGCCAAGGCCAGCTCTTTGGTCAGGCGGGCCTTGGCCAGGAGTTCCTCGTCGATCGTCGCCCGAGCGTAGCGGTAGAGACCCGAAGCGCTCCGCAGGGACGAGAACCAGGCCTGGTTCCAGATCGACAGGAACTCGCGCTGGTACCACGGACCCGGATAGTTGGGCGACTGGGAGACGTTGACGATGAACTGCGGCGCCCCGACGCGGCGGCCTCCCAGGTCGAACTCCTGCCACACGAAGGAGCCCCATCCCCCAAAGGCCCAGTCGTAGGTCCGGCGGACGTAGGAATGGAGCGGCCCGGGAATGGGCTGGCCCTTCTCGTAGAGCGGACGGCCCCAGCGCGTCCAAAGGAACGCCGCCGTCCGGGCCCAAGGGTCCTTGACGGCCGCCGGATCGATGTAAGCGGAGACGAAGAAGGCCAACTCGACCTTCCCGGGCCCGAAGGCCAGGCCCGGCGACTTCTTGAAGAGGACGTGCTCGGGGACTTCGGTCTTGACCATGCCCAGCCACATCCTCTTTCGCGGCGCGTCGTAATCGAGGAACCAGGGGCATTCGGGCCGGATGCCGACGAGGTCGAGGTCCGGAACGACGGCCAGGACGCGCGGGCCGCCCGCGACGATGAGGGCCGGCGAGCGGAAGACGTGCTGGCCTACGACGTAGCCCTCCTCGGGCGCGAGGTGGGGCGCCCACCAGAGCTCGGGCTCGAAGCCGACATCGAAGCGGACCGCGAGCTCGTCCTGGGCGGTCGCTTGGGCGACCTCCCAGACGAGGCGAACGCGGCGCCAGCCGTCCACGGGCTCGCCGATCTCGACGCGGGGCAGGCCGCCGGCGCCGAGCGCGGGGACGGCAAAGCCGACGATCCGCTCGCCGTCGAGCTTGAGGGAGTAAAGGGCCCCGTCACTCTCTATCCGGGTCACACCCGTCTCGATGCCGCGGCAAGCCCAGGCCGCGGCTGCCAAAACGATAAGGACCGCGGCGAGCGGACAGCCAACGGCTTTTCGGCCGGTCGTGCGCGTGTCGGTCATCGTGCTTCCTCCCGCTATCGAATAGCATAGTTCGGGGACACAATACCAATTTCCGGATTCTCCCGGCCGATCGATGCTGACGCGCACGGAATGAGGAAGTCCTCGAAATGGGAAAATGGTATTGTGTCCCCGATTTCGGAGGGTTATAATCGCGGCTACAGAAAATCAAGGAGGGACCCATGAGCGTGTGCCCGGCCTGCAAAACCGAGAATCCCGCCGGAAGCAAGTTCTGCGCCGGATGCGGAGGGGCCCTTCCCAAGGCGCCTGTCCCCGTCCGGTGCGCCGCGTGCGGTGCCGAGAGCCCCGAGGGGAGCCGGTTCTGCAAGGGCTGCGGCCTGCCGGCCGGCTCGGCCGCCGGGCCGGCCGGACAAGCGGGTTCGGGTCAGGTCCGGAGGGCCGGCGGCGCTTCGACCGGCGCCGGGCCGAAAGCTCCGGGCGAGACCGTCCAGCGCATCAAAATGCTGCTCGGGGCGGGTGCCGGGCTCTATGCCTTCGCCATCTACCTGATGTATTCGGACCTCTCCCGGGCCCGGGCTGTCTATGGCGTTTACGCGGGGCAGCTCCCCGGCACGGGCTTCCAGTGGTTCCTGATCGTCCTCGACGCCTGTCTGGCCGCGGGCAATCTCTACGCGATCTCCCTCGTCGGCAAGGGCGACATCAAGTACGCCAGGTGGCTTTTCGCCGCCATGGCCGGGCTCGGCCTCATCTTCCTTTTGAGGAACCTGTCCGGCCCCGTCAGCTACATCCTCCTCAACGCCGCGGTCCTGGCCGCGGGCGTCTGGGGCTGGCGGCTGATCTCCCAGCATCAAAGAGCTCTTGCGTCCTGAAAGAGGAATGCCATGATCAAGTGCCCGTCCTGCGCGTTCGAAAATCCCGACGACGGAAAGTTCTGTACGAGCTGTGGCGCGACGCTCCTCCCGCCGCCCCCACCGCCCCCGCCGCAGCCGGCGGCGGCGGCCGAAGGGCCGGCGCGGTTCTGCACCGAATGCGGCGCCCGGATCCCCGAGGATTCGAAGTTCTGCACGGCCTGCGGCAAGACCACCGAACCGGGGCGAGGGGGAATACAGGTCCCCGGTCAGGCGGGCGGCGGGTCGGCCGCGGCCTACCTCGCCGCGCTCGACGAGCGTCTGGCCGCGAACGGCTTCGAGAAGCTCGACGCGCCGGCCGTCCTGGGCCTCGACCGCTTCTTGCGCCGTAAGAAATTCGAGCTGATGCAGGTCGGCATGGTCACGGCCGTCTGCGGCGTCAAGACGCTGTCTGGACCGGCGACCGTCGCCTACGTCAAGGATTACAGCAAGGCGGTCTTCGACGCCGCCGTCTCCAAGAAGGGCTTCCTGGCCCGCAACGCCGTCCAACAGCTCCTCGTCTATCCGGTCCTCGTGGTCCCCTCTGTCGAAGCCGGGGTCGCGGAATTCCTGAGCGCGCACTGGCCGAAACATTGGATGGCCTTCGAGTTCCCGGTCGTCGTCTCGCTGGGGACGAGGGAACTCCTCCTCCACCGGGCGACACCGGTCTGGCAGGCGTTGTCCCACAGCGGATTCCGGAAACAGGCCGAAAGCCTTTTCGCCGTCTGAGCCGCGGGGGGACCGCGGCTCCCGGGGCCGGAGGCCCCTACACCGTATCGTCGCCGCCCGACGAAGAGCCCCCCGAGTCGGTGCCGCTCCCCGTGTCGACCGAGCCGCCTGTATCCGACGAGCTTCCGGAGTAGTAGTCCGAGCCCGAAGAGATATCGTCGGACGCGTCGACGGACCCCAAGCCGGTCGCGTCGTCGTCGGCCGTCCCGTGATCCACGAGGTGGTCGTCGGCCGGATCGACGACCTGGTCCGCTCCCACCGTGTCGGCCGACGAGCCCCGGCCGGTCGTATCGACCGTGTCGATGCGATTGTCCCCGTCGAGGTCGGTGGCAACGCCCTCGGAATAGCCGTCCTTGTCGATGTCGCCGTAGTAAGTGCCCGTGCTCGTCTTTTCGAGACGGGCATCGGAATCCGCCAGCCCGTCGCCGTCCTCGTCGACCTTGGCCCAGAGGCTCGAGCCCTGGCCGCCGCTGCGGTCCTCGATCTCGACGATGCGTGGCACGACCTCGGGCGGCCCGGCGGCGCCGGCGGCCTCTTCGTCCGGGCCCGGCCCGGCCGCCGCTCCCTCGTCCACCTCGGTCACCTTGAGATCTTCCACGACCGGAGGCTCGGCTCCCTCGCCGGCCGCGGCGATGCTCTCGGGCACGTCTTCTCCGAACGAGCCGTACGTCTCGGCGATGTAGGGATCGCCGAACGAGGTATAGAGAGCCTCCTCCGGCGACTCGAGATCGGCCAGCCCGAGCGAGCCGAGCAGCTCGTCGATGGCGTCGGGCTCCTCGTAGACGACCTCGAACTCCCCCGTCGCGGGGTCGACCCGGCCGATCGATCCGACCGTCCCCTCCTCGTCGTACTGGATGAACGTGTCATTGACGCCGTCGCCATTGGTGTCCACGGCCCGGACGACGCCGTCCGCAGTACCGTCGCCGTCGGTGTCGACGAGGTAGAGGTCGGGCCGGCCGTCCCCGTCCGCGTCGAGGGCCCGCGCGCCGAGGGCCGCGGTTCCGTCCGCGATGAGGTCGACGCCGTTGAGCTTGGCCAGGGCCTGAAGGTCGAGCACGCCGGGATACGCCATGACGCCCTCCTTGCGGGGATCCCCCTATTCCTTCGGTTTGATGCCGTCGAGCCGGAGACGGAACGCGCCGCCGCAGGCTTTGCACGGGATGTCGAGCCAGGGCTTGTCCGGGAGGGCGACGAGACGGATGGCGAACGGCGCGCGGCAGATCGGGCAGCTGCCCTCGAGCATGCGGACCTTGGCCGCAGGCGGCGCCGGCGGGCCGGCCGCGCCCGCGGCGATCGCCTTCGGCGGCGGGGATGGCGGCGGGACCGGGGCTTTCTTCGGCGGCCGGAACTTTTTGAGGTAGCCCTTTTCGTCGAAGAGGCCGTCGAGGGCGACGCCGCTCTCCGTCTCCACCTTCCGTCGCAGCGTCTCGAACTGCAACGAGCAGGCGAAGTTCCTCAGCTCGACGAGGCGGCTGCCGAGGTAAGGCGTCGCCGAGGTCATCATCTGGCTGACCTTGGCCATGGTCGGATCCTGGGATTCGGCCTGACGCATCCAGTCGTCGATGTCCATCTCGTCGAGCTCGCGCCGCGAGCGGAGGTGGAGCAGGAAAATGGCCCGTTTGGCCGTCTCGAAGCCGCCGACGGCGAGCAGGGCGGCCCGGTCGGCGGTCATGTCGGCGACGCGCATCCAGTTGGTGACGGCCGACTCGACGCCGCCCTCGATGACCTTGAGCGGGTTCGACAGGAGCCCGACGACGCCCTCGGACATGAGGTTGGAGCGCTGCTGGCCGACGAGGAACATGCTGACGGTCGTCCAGAGGGCGTGCTGGCTGACGAGGTGGCCGATCTCGTGGCCCATGATGAACAGGAGCTCCTCGTCGTTGAGGAAGCGCGGCAGGAAGGCGCCGACGTTGACGAAGGCATCGTCGTCCGAGCCGTAGGTCGCCGACTGGTAGCCGCGGTCGAGCTCGACGTAGAAAGCGGGCATCCTTTTGGCCCCGAGACGGCGGGCCGCGAGCCGGCCGAGCTCGAGGACCCGTGGGTATTGCTTGTCCGTTGCGGCGATGCTGTTGAAGGTCGATTCGTACCAGGGCTTGCCGATCTTGCGCGACAGGCTCTCGGCCGACTTTCGAAGAACGAGCGAGCCGCGCAGCATCTGGTTCATCTTCTGCATCGAGGGATGCTCGAAGTCGCGGGGGTCGAGGGCGTAGGCGCCGAGGGGCGGACCGGCAGGTTCCTGACCGGCTCCCGGACCCGCTCCGGCCGTGCCGACGGCCGTGCCGCACCGGCCGCAGAATCGGGCTTGGTCCGGGACGGGGGCGCCGCAGCTGTTACAGAACATCTTTCGCTTGAATTAGCACACGCCCGGAGCGCAAGTCAAGCCGGGCCTGGGGCGGGCGGGTTTGACCCTTTCTCGAAGGGTAGGATAGAATGACCGGGCATGACCGCGCAACCGGCATCGCTATCGCTGGCCCGCTTCCCGGAGGGATCCCATGTCATTGTCTAAGCAGGCGTACGTCTGTTTCGTCGCGCTCCTGGCCGTCGCCGCCGGAATGGCGTGCGACTCGGGCCCGGGCAAGGCCGCGGCGGCGCTGTCCGTCACATCGCCCGACGGCCGGTTCGTCATCGCTCTCGCGCTCGAGGCCAAGCCCCGGCCCTATCTCGCCGGAGAGCGGCTCTACTACCGCGTGACCTACGAGGGAACTCCGGTCCTGGCCGACTCGCCGCTCGGCCTCGACCTTCTCGGCGCGCCGGCGCTCGAACGCGACCTCGAGGTCGTCGGGACGGAGAAGCGGTCGAGCGATTCGACCTGGGAGAACGCGTTCGGGGCCCAACGGACGATCCCCGATCGATACAACGAGCTCGTCGTATTCTTGAAGGAGAAGAACGCCCCGAACCGCCGCCTGGACGTGGTCCTGCGCGCCTACGACGAGGGCATCGCCTTCCGCTACGTCCTGCCGAAGCAGGACGCGGTCGGAGAATTCGCCCTGGCCGCGGAGTCGACCGGGTTCTATTTCGCCGCGGACGCCCGGGCCCTCGCCCTGAACCTGGGACGCTGGGATACGAGCAACGAGGGGCCGTACGCGTGGACCCCCCTGTCCGCGATCAAGCCGGTTTCGCTCGTCCACACGCCCCTGCTCGTCGAGATGCCGGACGCCAAGCTCTGGGCCGCCCTCCTCGAGGCCGACTTGACCGATTACGCGGGCCTCTATGTCGGCGGCGTGGCCGGGATGCCCAACGCGCTCGCGGCGAGGCTGCCGGCGCCCCCGCGCCGGCCCCTCGACCGGCCGGTCCTCGGGACGACCCCGAAGGAGACGCCGTGGCGGATCCTGATGGTCGGCGCCGACCCGGCCCGGTTCATCGAACGGAACTACCTCGTCCTGAACCTGAGCCGGCCGTGCGCCGTCGCCGACACCTCCTGGATCAAGCCGGGCAAAGCCGCCTGGGACTGGTGGTCGGGAAGCTACGCGACCGGGGTGGCCTTCAAGCCGGGCATGAACACGGCGACGATGAAGCACTACATTGATTTCGCCGCGCGCCACGGGCTCGAGTACATGCTGGTCGACGCCGGTTGGGCGCCGATCGCGGCGGACGGGCGGCTCGAGGACATCTTGCGGTACCGGCCCGAGGTCGACGTCCCCGGCCTCATCGCCTACGGGAAGGCGAAGGGCGTCTCGACCCTGCTCTGGGTCGAGTGGCGGGCCCTTGACCGGGTCATGGACGAAGCCCTGGCCCTCTACGAGGCGTGGGGCGCGGCCGGCATCAAGGTCGACTACATGAACCGCGACGACCAGGAGATGGTGAATTACTACGAGAAGGTCTGCCGCAAGGCCGCCGAACACCGGCTGACGGTCGACTTCCACGGCGCGTACAAGCCGACCGGGTTGAGGCGGACCTACCCGAACCTGCTGACGCGCGACGGCGTCATGGGCCTCGAGTACAGCAAGTGGAGCGAGAGCATCACGCCGGAGCACGATGTGAACATCGCCTTCACCCGCATGCTGGCCGGGCCCATGGACTTTACGCCGGGCGGATTCCGCAACGCGGCCCGCGGGAAGTTCGAGGCGCGGGACATCGCCCCGATGACGCAGGGGACGCGGGCCCACCAGCTGGCCATGTACGTCGTCTACGAGAGCCCGCTGGTGATGGTGTCCGATCATCCCGAGGCCTACGAAGGGCAGCCGGGGATGGAGTTCATCGAGAAGGTGCCGACCGTGTGGGACGAAACCCGCGTGCTGGCCGGGAAGCCGGGCGAATTCATCGTCGTCGCCAGGCGGAAAGGCGCGGAGTGGTACATCGGCGGCCTGACGAACTGGGACGCGCGCGAGATCGAGATCGGCCTCGATTTCCTGGGGGCGGGCGGGCACGAGGCCACGATCTTCGCCGACGGTGCCGACGCCGCGACGGAAGCGACGAGCCTCGAGATCGCGAAAAAGCCGGTCAAGGCCGGCGACAGGATGACGGTGCGGCTGGCGCCCGGCGGCGGATTTGCCATGGGGGTCGGACCTCTGTTTCCCCAATGAAATCCGTTTGTTAGCATGAATAGGAACGGAAGCCATCGGTCTGTTAATGAGGAGAACAAGATGCGGAAATTGATGACGATCACATACGCCTTTGCCCTCGGCGGATTCCTCGTCACGGGAGCCCTCTCCGCCGAAAGCGCCAAGCTCGAGAGCTGCACTGTCATCGGCGCCGGCCGCCTGGCCACCGTCGACGGCTCGGTCATCACTTCGCACACGGACTGCTGCAGCGAGTGCCGCATCCAGGTCGTCCCCGGACGGACCTTTCCCAAGGGCGCCCAGGCCGACGTCCACTGGGGCATGGTTTACTTCGGCGCCGAGGACGACCGTCACGCCCTGCCTCTCGGCGAATTCGGCCAGGTCATCGGCCGCATTCCCCAGGCCGAGCGGACCTTCACCTACTTCCACACGGGCTACTCGCAGATGAACGAGCGCCAGCTGGCCATCGGCGAGAGCACCTGCTCGCAGCGCCCCGAGCTCGACGTCACCTGGATCGACGGCCTGACGCGCCAGATCATGACCATCGAGCAGGCCCAGGTCTTCGCCCTGCAGAGGTGCGCCACCGCCCGTGAGGCCGTCAAGCTCATCGGCTCGCTCGTCGAGACCTACGGCTTCCTGCCCTCGTGCGGCGGCTCCGA
>JBFYNT010000090.1:0-8796 GCA_041304225.1 Candidatus Aminicenantota bacterium | reverse complement strand
AAGTCTTGCCCTTTTCGATGAGCTCGATGGGTATCTCCTTGAGGGCCAGGACGATGGGGCACGGCGACAGCCCCTCCTCGACGGGGACGCCGGCCAGGCGGTAGTCGGCGTCGTTGAAGATGCGGATGGTCGAGGGCTGGATCCGGAACTCCATGGGGTTCCGGTCGGCGAGCTCCCGGGCGTGCGAAGGGATCAGCGGGACCCGCTTCTCCCACTTGTTGATGTCCTCTCTGCGGATGCCGATCTTGATGTTCATGAGGAATGCGCCTTTACGGGTGGTATGAAGAAAGCCAATTATGTCACAACCCCCGGGCCCGTTCAACCCCGCGGGCCCGGGTTGACGGACGGGGGCCGGAACCGCTAAGATGGGCGGCGATGATCAGACTCCACAACACGTTGAGCGGGCGGATCGAGGAGTTCGCCCCGATCGAGGCCGGGGCCGTCAAGCTCTACACCTGCGGGCCGACGGTCTACGACTTTCCCCATATCGGCAATTGGCGGTCCTACGTCTTCGAGGACCTGCTCAAGCGCGTCCTTCTCTATCGCGGCTTCCGGGTCCTGCACGTCATGAACATCACCGATGTCGATGACAAGACCATCAAGGGCGCCAACCAGAAGGGGGTTGGCCTCGAGGAGTACACGAAGCCGTACATCGAGGCTTTTTACGCCGATCGGGACAGGCTCAACATCCTGCCCGCCGACCACTATCCCCGGGCGACGGACCCGGAGAACATCCGGGGCATGGTGGGCCTCATCAAGACCCTGCTCGACAAAGGCATCGCCTACCGCAAGGACGGTTCGATCTACTTCGCCATCGACCGGTTCCCGGCCTACGGCCGCCTGTCCAAGATCAACCTCGAGGACCGCCGGCCCGGGGCCCGGGGCGATTCCGACGAGTACGCCAAAGAGAGCGTCCACGATTTCGCGCTGTGGAAGGCGCCCAAGCAGGGCGAACCGGCCTGGCCGAGCGAGATCGGGCCGGGCCGGCCGGGCTGGCACATCGAGTGCTCGGCCATGAGCGCCCGATATTTCGGGCCGACCTTCGACATCCATTGCGGCGGGGTCGACAACATCTTCCCCCATCACGAGAACGAGATCGCCCAGTCGGAGGCGGCCAACGGCGTCAAATTCGTCAACTACTGGATCCACGGCCAGCACCTGGTCGTCGACGGCGAGAAGATGGCCAAGTCGAAAGGCAATTTCTACCGGCTCAAGGACCTCCTGGACAGGGGGTACGATGCCCTCGACGTCCGCTACCTCCTGATCTCGACCCATTACCGGAAGATGCTCAACTTCACCTTCGAAGCGCTGGATCAGGCGAAAGCCGCCCGGCGGAGCATCGGCGATTTCATCGGCATGCTCCAGGCCGTCACCAAGGACGGCCCCGCGGACCCGGGCATGTCCAGATCGATCGAAGAGGCCCGGACGGATTTCGGGGCCGGGCTCGACGACGACCTCAACATCGCGGAGGCCCTGGCCTCCCTATTCACGTTGATCAAGGCGATCAATCCTCTCCTCGTCCGGGGATCGCTCCGCAGGGATGACGCGAAGGCCTTGATCGGCCTCTTATCCGAATTCGACGGAGTTCTCGGCGTCGAGCCGAAGCCGACGGCCCATCATCTGGGCGCCGCCGACCTGACGGCCGGCGGAACGCCCTCCTCTGTCGATCTCATCGGTTTTGAAGAGAAGATCCGGCGGCGGCAGGAGGCCCGGGCGGCCAAGGACTTCGCGCTGGCCGACCGGATCCGCGACGAGCTCCTGGCCGCCGGCCTCGTCCTCGAGGACACCAAGGACGGCGTCCGTTGGAAGAAAGCCGTCCCGCCCAAGTCTTAGGCCGGAGGGAGCGCTGCGGCCCATGAGAACCTCCCCGGGAGGCCGGACGACCCGGGAACTGGGCCAGGCCGGCGAGGAACTGGCTTGCGACCATCTCCGGAAAAAGGGCTACGCCCTGGTCGAACGGGGCTTCCGCATGTTCCGCGGCGAGATCGACGTCGTGGCCCGCGACGGAAACACTCTCGTATTCGTCGAGGTCAAGACCCGGGCCGACGAGTCCTACGGCCGGCCCGAGGAATCCGTCACCCCGGCCAAGCAGCGCCAGATCCGCCGCGTCGCCCAGGGCTACCTCCTTAAGAACGCCCTGGGCGAGGTCCCCTGCCGCTTCGACGTCGTGGCCATCCTCTACCGGGGACCGGACGATTACCGCCTCGAGCATTTCAAAGACGCGTTCTAGGAATTCCCCTAAAGAAAATCCCCCCTCACAAGGCGGGGAGGGAATTATCCTCGCAGATCCCCGTGGACTCAGAACGCGTAGGATACTCCGACCCTCAGGTTCCGTCCCGGCTCGATCTGGGCGTCCGAGTCGGCCCGGGCGATGTAGACCGTATTGAAGACGTTGGCCAGCGTGACGTGGAAATTCAATCCGCGCCAGAGATAGGTCGCCTTCAGGTTGACGAGCTCCGAGGAGGCGACTCCGATCTCCGCCGGGCCCGGATCGTCCTTGACCAGGCATAAGGTGGCGTTGATCTCGGCCGAGAACCTCCCCAGCCAAGTCCTCGTCCCGGCGTAGATCCGGAACGGAGGGACGTCGTTCAGGGGCTCGCCCGTGGCCAGGCTCCGGCCGCGGATAGTGGCGATGTTGCCGAAGATCTTCCAGCCGCCGGTGAGGAACGCCTCGGCCTCGAGCTCGACGCCGCGCAAGAGGCCCCGCTCGATGTTCCCGTAGGTATAGGTCGAAGGGTCGAGCCTGTAGCGCTCGATCATGTCGTCGATGCGGGTGCGGAAGACGTAGAGGCCGAGGAAGAAGCGCTTGCCCAACAGCTTGAGCCCGCCGTCGAGGTTGAAGCTCGACTCCGGCAGGAGGCCCGGCTGGCCGACGATGAAGCCGCGGCCGCTGATGCCCGTGTAATAGAGCTCGTTGATGCTGGGCATGCGGTAGGCGCGGGCCACATTGACGAAAGCCGTGAGCTCGTCGGCCAGCTTGTAAGAAACGGCCAGGAACCCGGTGGCCTGTTCCTCGGACTTCCGGATCGGGCCGTCAACGCCGAGGGGCTGGGCCTTCAGGCGGAGAACGTCGTAGCGGGCGCCGCCGAGGATGTCCAACCTGTCGATCCCGGCGTAGTCGGCCGACAGGAAGACGCCGAGGTCGCCGCGGCGGCCGTCGGCGTAGGGCAACTCGTCCTCGACCTCGGTCACGGCCCCGAACTCATCGAATGACGTATAGGTGTTGACGGCGTCGGCGTCGGCCCGGCCGAAATAGTCGAGCCCGCCCTCGAGCCGGAACTCCGGCCCGAGCTTCTTGGAATAGGACAGCTGGGCGCCGTATTCCGTGCTGTCCGTCTTGGCGTAGGCTTCTTTGGTCAGGTATCCGTCGTAGGTGTCCGTCCGGGTCTCGAGGAAGTTGGGATTGACGAAGGCATGGAAGAGGATCTCGCCGTCCTGGCCGACGTTCTTCTCCTTCCAGTGGACCTGGACGAGGTTCTGGCTCTCGCGGGGGTACCAGGTCGGTTTGGTCGCGGCGGTCAGGCTCGGTTTGCCGATGTCCGTGCCCCGGGCGGCCAGCAGGCCGATGTCGATCTCCCGCTTGTCCGTCCGGTGGGCGATCTTGGCCAGGAGACTGCCCTGCGTGTACTGGGATTCGAGGACCTTCGCGCCGCCCGGAGCCCGGTAGAGCCCGGCGTCCGCGTACTGGAAGGACAGCGAGAAGGCCCAGGTCCCGGACGATCCTTCGAGGCCCAGCCCGACGCGTTTCTCGCCGTTCCCCGTGGCGGCGCCGGTCTGGAAGCGGCCGTGGAGCCCGCCGTCGAAGCTCGGCTCGCGGGTCAGCAAATGGATAACGCCGCCGATGGCGTCGGAGCCGTAGAAGACGGAGGAGGCGCTCCGCAGCACCTCGATCCGCTCGATGTCGTCGGGACTGACGAAGGAGGCGTTGGGCCCCGTCCGGCGGTCGCTCTCGAGCCGAGCCCCGTCGATGAGGTAGAGGACGCGGCGGCGGGCCAGCCCCCGGACAGAGGGAACGAGCGAGAACCCGGCCGAGCCCAGCGCGCCCACGCCGGGCACGTCCTGGAGCGCGTCGTTGATGTTCGGGGCGAGCTTTTCGGCCAGCGTCTCTCCCGAAACGACGGTGCTCGCGGCCGGCACGTCGATGGAGCTTTCGGGATAGCGCAGAGCCGTGACTACGACCTCCTCGCTCTGCTTGATGAGCGGCACCAGCGAGAGGACGACCGTCTGGCCGGGCTTCCGGCGCGCGACCATGAACTCCCGCTCGTAGAAATCGGGATGGACGACCTCGAGCGGAAAGCGCTCGGCGTCGGGCAGGTCGAGGACGAAGAGGCCCTCGGCGTCGGTCTCGGCCCTGGTCCCGCTCGGGCGATGGAGCACGACGGCCCCGGCGACGGGATTCTGTCCGGAGCTGACGATCTTGCCGCGGACCTCGGCGGCTTGGGCGGCGGCGGCGCAGAGGAGAAGGAGGGCGAGGGTCAGGACCTTGGAACGCATAGCATATCTCCTGATGGTATAGACGCGGAAAGGGCGGATTTTCTTCCCCACGCCGGAGGACGGTCCGGCCGTCAGCGGCGGCGCTTCCCGTGCCTTTCAACCCGGGCCGTGTCCGGCGACGCCGACAGAAGCTCCCCGGCGGTGCGCCCCAGGGCCGGATGCCGGACCTCGGAGGCGATCTCGGCGAGAGGGACAAGGACGAAATTCCTCAGGTGCAGGCGCGGATGGGGCACGACGAGGTCCGCCGTCTTGACGATCGCGTCCCCGGCCAGGAGGATATCGACGTCGATCGTCCGGGGGCCCTTGGCGACCGTCGGCACGCGCTTCAGGGCCGTCTCGACGGACTCGGCCAGGCGCAGCATCTCCGATGGGTCGATCTCCGACCGGACCTCGAGGACCTGGTTAAGGAACGGAGGCTGGCCGGGGAGGTCGACGGGCTCGGTCTCGTAGACCGAGGAGGCCTTGACGACCGCGAGCCCGGCCGTTTCGAGGAGCCGCCGGGCCCGCGCCAGGTTCGCGGACCTTCGGCCCACATTGCTGCCGAGGCTCAGGAAATAGATCACGCGCCGCTCTCCTCTCCCCCATTGTAGGCGGCCCCGCGTCCGGTTGCAATTCGGCAGGGGTTTGTTTAGTATAGCCCTTCCCGGAAGCGGCCTTCCGGCACCTCATCGCGGAGCGAGACCATGAGCAATCTGATCTTCCTCGACAACGGGGCGACCTCCTTCCCCAAGCCCGAAGAGGTCTACACCTACATGGACCACTTCTACCGGAACTTCGGCGTCAATCCCGGGCGCTCCGGCTACGACCTCTGCATGGAGGCCGGGCTCGTCGTCGAGGACACCCGGAAGCTCCTCACGGCGTTCTTCAACGGGACTGATCCGAACCGGCTCTGCTTCGGCTACAACTCGACCGATGCCCTCAACCTCATCATCGCAGGCCTGCTCAAGCCGGGCGATCACGCCGTTTCGACGACGGTCGAGCACAATTCCGTCCTGCGGCCGCTCTACCACCTCCGGCGCGACGGCGTGGACGTCGACTTCGTGCCCTTCGACGGGGCCGGCTTCGTGGATCCCCAGGAGATCCGCAAGCGCTTCCGTCCCAATACCCGCCTGGTCGTCGTCAACCACGCTTCGAACGTCATCGGCACGGTCCAGCCCGTCGCCGCGATCGGCCGGCTCTGCCGCGAGGCGGGCATCCCCTTCGCCATCGACGCCTCCCAATCGGCCGGCAAGGTCCCCGTCGACATGGAGGCCCAGTTCCTCGACGTCGTGGCCTTCACGGGCCACAAATCGCTCCTCGGGCCGACGGGCATCGGCGGCCTCTATGTCCGCGAGGGCGTCGAGATCCGGCACACCCGGGCCGGCGGCACGGGCGTGCGCTCGGCCGTCAGAGCCCACCTCGACGAGTATCCCTACCGCCTCGAGTACGGCACCCCCAACGTCATGGGCATCGCCGGGCTCAAGGCGGGGGTGACGTGGGTCAATACCAAGAGTGTCGAGGCCATCCACCATGAAGAGATGAGGCTCGCGCGCATCCTCCTCGACGGCCTGCAAGCCATCCCCCGCGTCGTCACCTACTGTCTTGACAGCCTCGAGAACCACATCGCCGTCCTATCCTTCAATATCGAGGGGATGGACGCGTCCGACGTCGGGACGATGCTCGATGTCGATCACGGCATCGCCTGCCGGACGGGCCTGCACTGCGCCCCGCTCGTCCATGAGCAGATGGGCACCGACAAGGTCCACGGCGCCGTGCGCTTCGGCATCGGGCCGTTCAACACGGAGGAACACGTCCGGGCGGCCGTCGCGGCGGTCGGAGAGATCGCCGCCCTGCGCCGGTCCTCCCGCTGAAGGAGGGAGGACCTTCCGTCCCTCCATCGGGGACCGGGCTAACCGAGCGGCAGGCTGACCGTGAAGGTCGTCCCTTCCCCGACCCGGCTGGCGACCGAGACGGTCCCGCCGTGGGCCAAGGCCATGTGCTTGACGATGGCCAGGCCGAGGCCCGTGCCGCCGAGCTTCTTGGACCGGGACTTGTCGGCGACGTAGAACCGCTCGAAGATGTGGGGCAGGTGCGCGGCGTCGATGCCGATTCCCGTGTCCGCGACCTCGATCGTCAAGCGGCCTCCGGCCGCGCCCAGGCGGACGGTCACCGAGCCCTTCTCCGTGTACTTGACGGCGTTGTCGACGAGGTTGAGCAGCAACCCTTCGACCTGCAGGGGGTCGGCCTGGATCGCGGGCAGGTCCGGCCCGGCCTCAAGGGTCAGCGCCAACCCCTTTTCGGCCGCCCGCTTCTCGAAGACCTTGAGGATGCTCTCGGCCAGCGGCCTGACCCGGACTTCGCTCTTCTCGATCCTCATCCCGCGGTCCTCGAGCTGGGACAGGACGAGGAGATCCTCGACGATGGCGATCATCCGGTCGGTGTTCCGGCGGATGATCTCCAGGTAGGGCCTGTTCTCCTCCTCGGCCCGGGGCTCCATCGTCTCGACGAAACCCTTGATGGCCGTCAGCGGCGTCTTGAGCTCGTGGGAAACGTTGACGGCGAAGTCCCGCTTGGTCTTCTCCAAAGCCCGGAACTCGGTGACGTCGTGGAGGGTCACGACGGTGCGGTCGCCCGCGGCCAGACGCGCGACGCTGCAGTAGTAGGTCCGTTCGCCGATCGCGGTCTCCGCGGCCGCCTCGGTCCCGGTCTCCCGGACCTTGCGGACGACCTCGGCGAAGCCCGAGCTGCGCACGACCTCCCAGATGTGCCGGCCCTCCGGCGCCTCGCTCCCCGCGATGCGGCGGAAGCTCGTGTTGCACAGCACGATCCGGGCGTCCTCGTCGAGGACGCAGAGGCCCTCGCGGATGGAAGCCAGGATGCTGCCGATCTCCTCGCTTTGGATCCGGATCTCGCCGAACATGTCCCGGAGCCGCCCGGTCATGGCGTTGAAGCTCCGGGCCAAGTGACGGAACTCGCCGCTCCTGCGGATCGAAACGGCGACGTCGAAATCGCCCGCCGAGACCCTGGCCGACGCGTCGATGACCTCGCGCAGGGGGCCGCTCACGGACCGGGTCAGGAAGAAGGCCAGGACGAGGGCGACGAACGTCACCGCGCCGACGATCTTCAGCAAGTCGCCCCGCAGGGTCGCCATGAGGGCCTCGAAATCCTTCATGAAATAGCTCAGCCGCAGGGCCCCGACGACGCGGCCGCCGGCCGTGATGGGGATGCTCAAGTACATCATATCGGTCTTGAGCGTCGAGCTGGGGCGGATCGACATTTGTGTCTCGCCGCGGAGGGAAGCCTGGATCTCGGGCCGATAAAGGTGATTCTCCATGTCCCGGGCTTCCTTCTCCGAATCGGCGAGGACGACGCCGGCGTCGTCGATGACCGTGATCCTGGCGCCGGTCTTCTGACCGGAATCCATGACCAGATCGCCGAGGTCCCCCGTTCCGCCGCCAGAGAGGAAGGGCACCACCCGGCCCTCGAGAAGCCGGGCCATACGCTCCAGGCTCGAGGCCCGTTCCGCGATGTGATGCGCCCTCATCGCCGGCGGGGCGAACAGGGTCACCGCCGCGGCCAGCAGGACGATCACGGAGGCATAGCCCAGGAAGATCCTGAGAAAGAGCGTTTTTTTCATTCTTCGACCTTGTATCCCACACCGCGGATGTTCTTGACCAGGGAGGCCGCCGGTCCCAGCTTCTCCCTCAGGTTACGGATATGGACGTCGACGGTCCGGTCGATAACGGCCTTCTCGTCGCCCCACAGGTGGTCGAGGATCTGGTCCCGGGTGAAGACCCGGCCGGGCTTCGAGGCCAGAAGTTGCAGGATCTTGAATTCCGTCGCTGTCAGCTCGATCCGCTCTCCCTCGACGGCCGCCTCGAACTTGTCGAGGTCGATGACCAGGGGTCCGAGGGCGATCCGCCGGGCAGCCTCCCCCCCGGCCGGCCGTCGCAGCACGGCATGGATCCGGGCGACGAGCTCTTTGACCGAGAAAGGCTTGGTGACGTAGTCGTCGGCGCCGAGTTCGAGTCCGACGATCTTATCGGCTTCGTCCCCCTTGGCCGTCAGCATGATGACCGGCATCCCCGCCAGACTGTCAGAACGCCGGATCTGGCGGCAGACCTCCAGGCCGTCCGTCTCGGGGAGCATCAGGTCGAGGATGAGGAGGGCCGGCCTCTCACGGGCCAAGTAACGGAACAGGTCGTCCGCTTCCTGGAAGCCCTCGAACCGGTAACCGGCCTTCTGAAGACTGACCATCAAAAGCTCGAGGATGTCGGCCTCGACATCGAGGGCGGAGATCACGGGAGCCACGGCTTCACCTCG
>JBFYNT010000089.1:0-15180 GCA_041304225.1 Candidatus Aminicenantota bacterium | reverse complement strand
GCGCTTCCGGATCGATAGCCGCCGGCTGCGGATCCTGACCGACAGGGAGGCCGACCTCCTGCTGGCCGCGGCGAGCCCGTCCATGGCCGCTCTCATCCGCTTCCTCCTGGTGACCGGCGCGCGGCCGTGCGAGGCCCTGGCGGCCCATTGGGCCCACGAAGGATGGGACGTCGAGGCCAAGCTCGAGAAGGCCATCGTCGACCCCGATCGGAGGATCGTCCACATCCCCGGCCGGCTGGCCAAGAACCACCGGGACCGCGAGATCCCCGTGAGCCCTGGTCTCCTGGCCGTGCTCAAGGCCATCGGACCGAGCGAGCCGGGCCGGAAGATCTTCCCCTGGTGCGACGTCCCCCATTCTTTCGAAACCGCGGTCCGGGTGGCCAAGCTCAAGGGCGTCTCGGCCTACACGCTGCGGCACACCGCCTGCTCCCGGATGATCAAGGCCGGCGTCGACATTGTGACCGCGAGCGAGATCATGGGCCACACCGACATCCGGATGACCGCCCGCTACGCTCACTCCGACGCCGAATCGAAGCGCGCCGCGATCGAGGCCGTGAGCCGCATCTACATCAAGCCCGATCAACCGGCAGACGCGCCGGCCGCTGCTGCAGCACCGGCAGAGAACACGGCCAGGGCCGACGCGCTCGAGAACTAACCAGCCCGCTGCCGACACTTTTCTGACACCCGCCCCTCGGCGCCCCGAGTAACCCGCCTTTACTATAAATGGGGGCTGTCGATGAAGGGTGAACGAGGCGCGGATCAGCCGCGGGCGGCCAGAGCCTCGAGGTCTTTCCGGCTCTCCGGCGTCGTGATGAAGACGAGCACGTCCTTTTCCCGGAGGACCGTGTCGCCGGGCGGATTGAAATCGTAGCCGGGACCTCCCTCGCGCTTGACGGCGACGAGGAGGGCGTCCCGTTTTTCCCGGAGCTCCGTGGCGGAGAGGGGCTTTCCGGCGAGCCGCGATCCGGGCCCGATGGCGACCTCGTCGACCCGGTAGGCCTTGTCCCTGTCACGGAGCATCATGTCGAGGAAGGTCACGGCCGCCGGCCGGACCAGCTGTGAGACCATGCGCATGCCGCCGATGAAGGTCGGCGAGACGGCGTAATCGGCCCCCGCCCGGGCCATCTTCTCATGGGACTTGACGTCGATGCCCTTGGCGACGATGCGGGCGCTCGGATTGAGCTGGCGGGCCGTGACCGTGACGAACAGGTTGGCCTCGTCGGTCGGGAGCGAGAGCAGGACGCCGCGGGCCTTCTCGATCCCCGCTTTCCTGAGCACGTCGTCGTCGGCCGGATCGCCCTCGACGAAGAGGAAGGGCGTGGCGGCCGCGAGCCTGTCGAGCCTGGCCCGGTCCGGGTCGACGACCACGAAGTCCCTCTTGGTCGCCAAGAGCTCCTGGATGATCGTCTGCGCCGTCTCGTCGGCGCCGCAGACGATGTCGTGGCCTTCGAGCCGGCCGATGTCCTTTTCCATCCTGCGCCTCCCCAGCATGCGTTTGAGCTCACCCTCGACGACGAACGCCGTGATGGAGGTCACGGCGAAAGCGATCGTCCCCAGGCTGAGGATGATGTAGACGGCCGTGAAGACCCGGCCGGCCGGGTTCGCGCCGAGGTCGTGGGTTTCTCCGTAGCCGACCGTGCCGACCGTGATCACGGTCATGTAGACCGCGTCGAGCCAGGACCACTCGGGTCCGCCGATCGCCTTGAAGCCGGCGACGCCGATCAGGAACACCGTGAGGAACAGAACGAGGGCAATGACAAGGCGTTTGCGGCTGTCCATCGGGTCCCGGCGTCAGGCCGCTCCGATTATACGCAAGGTCCGGTCCGGCCGCAAGGCGGCCGTCAGCGCCGGAAGAGGCGGACGAGCTTCTTCAGGTATTCGAGGACGGATCTCTTGTCCGAGCTCGCCGCGACATCCCGGGCGGCCAGGTCCTTGGTCTTCCCGAGCATTTCGCTGTTGGCCCGATTCCGTGACGAAACGATCTCGGCCAGGGCTTCAGCCAGGGCCGGGTTGCGGGCGATGAGCGAAGCCAGGGCTTCGGCCCGGATCTCGAGGACCTCGGCCTCGTCTTCGACGATCACGGTGGCCGTCCGCGGCAGACCGGTGAAAAGCGACATCTCGCCGACGAGGCCGCCCGGCCCGACCTCGAACGACGTCGTGTAGGTCCTGCCGCCTTCCTCATAGACGATCTCGCCCCGGACGCGGCCGCTGGCGACGATGTAGCAGACGTCCCCCGCTTCGCCTTGCCGGAAGAGGACCTCCCGCCGGCCGAAACGCGCCCGTCCGGCGCCGGCCGCGAGGTCGTTCATCTCGGCCTCCGTGAGAAGGGATTGGCCGGCCTTCTCGCCCTCCGGAATGCGGAGGAATGTCGACCTCGAGAGATCCCCGATATTCGTTTCCTTGTCCGTGCCCGTCCCGGAGGACGGCCGCCCCAAGGGACGCAGGATGCGCCGGCCGTCCGTGATCCGGTCCTCGACAGGGACGGGGATCTCGACGCCGCCGCGCCGCATCTTGTACCAGGCGAGCCGGCCGACCTCGCCGGTGATGGCCATCTTGCGGCCGTAATCCGCGATCCAGAACTTGATGGCGTAGGAGAGGCCGAGTTCGTCGTAGCCGAGGATGAAGGCGACCGGCGCCGGATCGGCCAGGACGTCGGGGGCTTCCCGGGCCGCCTCGACGAGCAGTCCGAGGACGGCGGCCGGCGGGGCCAGGACGTCGACCTTGATGGGCAGGGTGACGGCCGACGGCCGGTCGGGCAGCGAAAAATTGGTGATCGTCTGAGAGGCCACGACCGTATTGGGAATGACGATGATGTTCGAGGCCCGGTCCTTGAGCCGGGTCTCCCGCCAATTCGTATCGACGACCTGGCCCTCGTTCTCTCCGATCTTGACCCAGTCCGCCCGGCTGAACGATCTCGTGTAGTGAAGGGACATGCCGGAAAAGATGTTGCCCAGCACGCCCTGGAGAGCCAGACCGAGCACGGCCGTCAGGATGGCCGATCCGGCCAGCAGGGGGCCGATGTTGAAGCCGAGGAAGGCGCGCAGGATGGCCAGGGCCACGGCGATGTAGACGATGATCAGGACGATGCCGTGGAGGACGTTCGGGAGAGGGAACGGCCGGCCCTTCTTCTCGTAGCGCAGGCGGGCGAGGGCGTCGATCAGGCGGACGAGGAAGAAGATGATGAAAAAGACGAATGCGGCGTCGAAGTACCGATAGAACTTCGCTCCCAGCGGCAGAGCGCTCCTCAGGGCCGGGAGCTTGGCCCCGAGCGTCGCGGCGAGAAAGGAGACCGGGAGGAGGAGAGGGGCGCCGAGTCCCGGCCGGGGGTGGCCCGGGCCGGCCGCGGGACGGCCGGCGGCCTTGCGCAGAACGGCCAGGATGATCCCGGCTACGATGAAGACGACGATCGTGAACAGGATCTGAAGGTACAGGGTCAATTCCGCGGAGAAGGCCTTGTCCATCGCTTATTCCTTTCCGAGCCGCAGTCCCTGGGCCGCGGCGAGGGTCCCGGGCAGCCGTTCGCGGGCCGCCTCGAGGATGCGGTCGACCTCGGCGTCGGTGTGGGCCGGGTTGAAGTGGGACAGGACGAGGGCTTTTGCCCGGGCCGCGGCGGCGAGCGCCGTCCCGGCCAGCCAAGTCGAATGCCCCCAGCCCTTTTTTCCGTCGTCGTATTCCGCCGGCGTGTACATCGCGTCGTAAACGAGCGCATCCGCGCCTTCGGCGAAGGCGGCCAGCCGCTCGTCCAGCCCCTGTTCGGGGTGTTCCGTGTCCACGGCCAGGACGAGGCTCTCCCCTCCGGCCTCCAAGCGGTACGCGACGCATCCCTGGGGATGGCGTAGCGGACAGGACGAGACGCGGACCCGGCCGGCGATCGTCCCGGGCCCGAACTCGACGAATTCCTTCCGGGACGCCGTCCGGTCGAGCGGGACGGGAAAATAACGGCCGGCCATCAAGCCGGCCAGGGCCCGCCGTGTTTCGCCCGGGTCGCCCGGCGCGCGTACGGTGAGAACGGTCCGGGGCGAGAAGAGCGGCGCGAAAAACGGGAATCCCAGGACGTGGTCGAGGTGGACATGGCTCAGCAGTAAGTCGACGCGGATCTCCGCGTCCCCGGCGTCGGCCATGATCCGCTCGCCGAGCTCGCGGAGGCCCGTCCCGGCGTCGACGACGAGGTAATCGTACGGCCCGAGCCGGAGAGAGGCGCATGTCGTATGGCCGCCGTAGCGGGCCCGGTCCGCTCCCGGCGCGGGGAACGTGCCGCGGACGCCGTGGAATTCGAGCTGCACGGGACCCTCCTATTTCCGGTCCAGGACGAAGATGCCGTCCCAGTCCGCGGGCGGCGGCTCGGCGGCGGCCCGGCGCGCGCGCTCCGCGTAGAGCGCGGCCACCGGGTCGCCGGCCATCGAGGCGAAGGCCGTCCCGGCCTCGGCGAAGCGCCGGGACCGATAGGCCTCGAGGGCTTGGCCGAAGCGAAGGACCCTCTCGGGCTCCCCGGCCGGAAGGTCGGCCTTTTCGGCGATGAGCTCGTAGATCCGCACCGGCTGCGCCTTGCCGACGACCCGAATGAGGTCGACCTCTCGGGCCAGGATCTCCGCCCTCACCCGGCGTTCGGTCTCCTCGCTCGCCAGGATGGAAGCGCCGTAGACCTTGCCCGCCCCTTCGAGGCGGGAGGCCAGGTTCATCGTGTCGCCCATGGCCGTGTAGTCGAAGCGCCGTTCCGAGCCCATGTTGCCGACGACGGCCGGGCCGGAGTTGAGGCCGACGCGCATACGGACCTCATGGCCGGATCGGCGCCGGAATTCCTCGCGGCGCTCGGCCAGCCTCCTCTGGCAGCGGAGGGCCGCCCGGCAGGCCCGCAGGGCGTGGTCGGGCTGGTCGACCGGAGCGTTCCAGAAGGCGATGATGGCGTCTCCCTCGTACTTGTCCAGTGTGCCGCCCAGGCCGAGGATGATGTCGGTCATCTCCGAAAGGTAGGCGTTGAGCAGCGCGACCAGCTCCTCGGGCGAGAGCCGCTCGGAGATCGAGGTGAAGCCGGCGACGTCGGAGAAGAAGGCCGAGATCTCCCGTCTCTCACCGCCCAGCCGCAGGAGAGACGGGTCGTCGAGGACGCGGTCGATGACCTGAGGGCTCAGGTAGTACTTGAAGGCGCTCTTGATGAAGCGGCGCTGGCGTCCCTCGACACCGTAGCTGAGGAGGGCCGCGGCGATGAAGGCGCCGACGGCGGCGAAGGCCGGCGCCACCAGGTCGACCCATACCCCCGCCCGCGCGGCGAGAAGCGAACCCGCCGCCGCGGCCGCGGGCAGGGCCAGGCCGAGGGCGGCCATGTGCCCGGTCTTCCTCAACAGGGATGTCCCGACGCCGGCGGCGAGAGCGAGGATGAGGGCCGAGAGCCAGGTGACGGCCGCGGGCGCCTGGCGGACATAGGTTTTATGGACGAGGTTGTCGAGGGCCGTGGCCAGGATCTCCATGCCCGGATAGACGCCGCCGAAGGGCGTCGGCCTCAGGTCGTACAGGCCGGCGGCCGTCCCCCCGACGAGAATGATCTTGCCGGAGAACTCCGAGGGCTCGACCTGGGGCCGGAGACCCTCTTCGATCCGGGTTTGGGAGTTGATGATCGCGCCGATCGAATAGGTTCTATAGGTCCTCTCCGGCCCGAAGAAGCGGAGGATCATCGCGCCCGAGCGGTCCAGGGGCGCGCCGGCCGGATCGAACCCGGCGTCCAGGAACCCGGCCAGGGTGAGGGGCAGGCTGGGGACCAGGAGGCCGTCGTATTCCGAGACGAGCGGCAGGCGCCGGTAGACGGAGTCGCCGTCGGGAACGAACTGGACGTTGCCCAGTCTCACGGCCGCGGCGGCCAGCTCTTCGACGGGGAGAGAGACGGACCTCGCCGGCGCTCCCGCCGCTCGGACGCCGGGCCCGGACGGTCTCAAGGCCCAGCGCTCGAGGAGCGCTCGCGCGCCGGGATCGGACTCCTTCTCGTCCCGGCTGAGGAAGATGGGCAGCAGGACGTTCCCGGAGCGGGTCATGGCCTCGGCCAGGAGCTGGTCGTCCTCGATGCCGAAGGTCGAGCTCTCGGTCATCATGAGGTCGAAGAACACGGCCTTGGCCCCGCCGGACTTGAGGAAGTCCAGCAGCGGGACATACATCTGCCTCGGCCACGGCCAGCCGAGCCCCTGCTCTTTTTCGAAGGCGTCCAGGCTGGGCTGATCCACGGCCATGAGGACGATATCCGTGGACGCGCGGCCGGGATCGGCGAGGAGCCTCAAGCGGCCGTCCCAGGATCTCCACTCCAGGGCCCGGAACGCCCCCGCCGTGTTCAGGAGGACGGCCAGGGCGAAGACGGCCAGCCCGACGGCCGCGCCGCGAAGGACGATCTTCCGGCGCTTGGAGCCTGCCTTCTCATCCGCCATGGCGGGGCCGGCTCCGTCAGCGCAGGACCTTGACGGCCGCCGTGAAGCGGGCCGTCCGGGCGGCGAAGGCCGGCGGCGCCGTGCCCAGGGCGGCGGTCTCGGTCTTGACCCGCGTGAGGCGGTCGGCCGCGCTCGGGTGGGTCTTGAACCAGCCCGCGGCCAGGCCGGCGGGTTTGTTCGCTTCCATTCCCGCCAGGAACTGGGCCAGCCCGCCGGGCGAATAGCCCGTCCGGACGACGAAGGACAGGGCCAGCTTGTCGGCTTCGTACTCGAACTTGCGGTCGTAGCCGCGCTCGACCAGGGTCGCGACGACGTCGCCGAGGACGCCTTCGAAGATGCCCGTGACCTTGGCCAGCTCTTCCGAGTCGAACTGCCTGGAAGCCTCGCTGCCGATGAGCTTGAAGGCGTCGATGAGGCGCGACTTCTTGATGGACTGGAGGCCGTGGCGCGCGGCGACGTGGCCGATCTCGTGGGCCAGGATGGCCGCCAGCGTCTCTTCGTCCGCGCAGCGCGTGATCAGGCCCCTGGTGACGAAGATGAAGCCGCCGGGCGCGGCCATGGCGTTGACCTCGTCGGTGTCGAGGACGGCGAAGTGATAGCCGCCGAAGGTCTCGGGGCGGTCCGACGCGTAGGCGATGGTCGTGCCCAAGGTGTTGATGTACCCGGTCAGCGCGGCGTTCTTGATGGGCTCGTACTTGCCGAGGATGAGGGCGGCGGTGGCCCGGCCGATGTAGTATTCCTCCTCCTCGGTGATGTCGGCGAAGGTCGAGCGCAGGACGTCTGCGGTCTGGACCAGGGATCGCGCGTCCTCCTGGCTGATCTTGCCCGTCGCGGTCATGGCGTCCGCGGCCACCTGTTTGACGGCTTGGCAGCCGGCCAGGACGAGCGCCGCGGCGAGAACGGCCGCCGCGAAGGCCTTCGTCCGGGCGCTCACTTGGCGCCTCCGTATTCGCCGAGATGGCCCAGCTTCATGAAGGCCTCGATCTCGGCGTCCGTGGGCCTGGTCTTTTCCATGGCGTCGACGGCCGCGTAATCGGCGGCCGGGTTCCCGGCCCGGTACGTGTCCTCGACCTGCTTGTTGAAGCCCTTGGCCGCGAGGGCGACTTCGCCCGCGGAGGCCTGGGTCTGCAGGGAGCCGTCCATGGCGGACAGGTTGATCTTTTTGGCCTGGACGGCCGTCGAATGGACCCAGCCGACGACGCCGGCCTTGGTCTTGACCTTGATCCAGCCGCTCTGGACGCCGAGCTGTTCGAGGGTGTCGCCGGTCTTGATCTTGGCGACGACGGACGCCGTGAATTTGGGATCGCTCCTGACGGCCGTCGTCTTGACCTTGACGACGACGGTCTCAGCGAGGAGAAAGACGATCACGGCGAGGACCGCCGCGACGAGGACTGCCAACCGGGCCGGCTTTTTCATTCGGACCTCCCTGTCGAAATCCCCCTCATCATAGGTAAAAGGCGAACGGCAAGTCAAACCGCGGGCCGGACCTGTTCCGGATTGACTTTTAAAGACCTCGGGGCTACCCTTGCCCCGAAGAGCGTCCGCCGTTCCGGGCATGACCAACCATCTTAACTCCGGGGGAGAGCATTCCATGATGAAGAAAACCCTGTCCAGCCTTCTTCTCGCCGTCTGCGTCTTCGGGCTCGCCGCCTGCAAGCCGAAGAAGCCCGCCGGCCCGGCCCAGGCCGAGCAGGAATGGTACCGCTACATCAGCGCCTTCACCTCGGGGACGGTCTCGCGCAAGTCCGCCGTCCGGGTGCTCTTCGTCGACGACGCGGCGACGCCGGGACCGGCCGCCGCGGGCCTGCTCGAGTTCTCGCCGGCCCTGGCCGGGAAGGCCGAGTGGCGGAGCCCCCGCGAGCTCGTGTTCACGCCCCGGGACGAGATGAAGCCCGGGCAGGACTATAAGGCCGTCCTCCGCGTCGGCAGGATCCTCGACCTGCCCAAGGCTTACGCCCGTTTCGAGTTCGGCTTCAGCGTCATCCGGCCGAACCTGGAAGTCGACGTCGACGGGCTCTTCGCCGAGGAGCCGGACCGGCCGCAGTCCCAGGTCCTGCGCGGCCGCGTCGTCACGGCCGACGCCGAGGCCAGCGCCCTTGTCGAGAAGGTCCTCGGGGCCGAGCAGGGCGGCCGGGCCTTGGCCGTCGAATGGAGCCACGCGCCCTTGGGCCTCATCCATCATTTCGCGGTCCGCGGCATCGAGCGCGGCGAGGAGGCGTCGGCCGTCGCCCTGGAATGGGACGGCGGGCCTATCAGGGTCGACAATCGGGGCCGGCGGGCCTACGAGGTCCCGGCCAAGGGCGAGTTCAAGGTCGTGTCCATCGAGCCCGCGCTCGGCGAGACCCGCCACGTCATGGTGCGCTTCTCCGACGCCTTGGCCGCTGACCAGAGCCTCAAAGGGCTCCTCATCGTCGAGGACCACCCGCTCACCTTCGAGATCGAAGGCAACGTCGTCCGCGCCTACTCGGGCCGGGAGCTCGTCGGGAGCGTCGACGTCCGGGTCCTCTCCGGCATCCGCAACTCTCTCGATCGCCGCCTGGCCGAGGGGCTGGACCGGCAGATCACCTTCGAGTCCATCAGGCCCCAAGTCCGTTTCGTCGGCCGGGGTCTCGTCCTGCCGCGCCGGGACCGGCTGACCGTGCCCATCGAGGCCGTCAATCTGAAGAGCGTCCAGGTGGCGGCCTTCCAGATCTACCCCGGCAACATGGCCCAGTTCTTCCAGGTCAACAGCCTCGAGGGCGGGGAAGAGCTGGCCCGGGTCGGGCGCTATCTCTGGCGGAAGACGGTCCCGCTCTCCGACGATCCGGCCGTCACCGGCAAGTGGTCGCGCTACGACCTCGACGTCACCCGGCTCTTCGAGGAGAACCCGGGCAGTCTCTTCCGCATCGTCCTGTCGATGAACCGCGGCAACTCGACCTATCCCTGCCCCCCGTCGGACGCGCCGGTCGTGGTCGAGCCGCCGGTGAAGAACATGGACGACCTCGGCTACGGCCGCTGGGCGAACTGGGATTACGACGACGAGGGCTACGACTACGGCTGGGGCGAATGGCGCAACCGCGACAACCCCTGTTCGGACGCCTATTTTCTGCCCCGGTACAACCGCGAGGCCGTGGCCGGCCGTAACTTTTTCGCCTCCGACATCGGCCTCGTGGCCAAGCTCGAGGCCGGCGGCACCCTGCGGGTCGTGACCACCGACATCGGGACGGCCCGGCCGCTCTCCGGCCTCAAGGTCCGGGCCTACAACTACCAGAACCGGCTGCTCGGCGAGACGACGTCCGACGGCAACGGCTTCGCCGTGTTCGCGCTCGAGGACCGTCCCTTCTACGTTTCGGCGGAGGGCGGCGGCGACATCGGGTACCTGCGCGTCAGCAGCGAGGGCGCCTTGGCCCTCAGCCATTTCGACGTCGGCGGCGAGGTCACCCAGAAGGGCGTCAAGGGCATCGTCTACGGCGAGCGCGGCGTCTGGCGGCCGGGCGACACGCTCCACCTGACCTTCGCCCTGTTCGACCGCGACGCGGTCCTGCCCGAAGGCCACCCCGTGCTCCTGGAGCTCACCTCGCCGCAGTGGCAGCTCGTCGGGACGCTCAAGCCCGAGAAGATCGTCGAGCCGTTCTACGCCTTCCGGGCCGAGACGGACGAGGCGGCGCCCACCGGCAACTGGCGGGCCCGCGTCCTCGTCGGCGGCATGGCCTTCGAGAAGACCCTCAAGATCGAGACGGTCGTGCCCAACCGGCTCAAGATCGCCCTCGACGCCGGGCGCGAATCGCTCGTCCGCAAGGACATGCCCTTCGAGGCGGCCGTCGCGGCCCAGTGGCTCCACGGCGCGCCGGCGGCGAACCTGAAGTACGACGTGTCGGTCCGCCTGACGCGGCGGGCGACCCGTTTCGACCGCTACCCGGACTACGCCTTCGACGACCCGGCCCGCGACTTCGAGGGCGGCGCGGTCGAGGCGGCCAAGGGCGTCCTCGACGCCGGCGGCAAGGCCCGGGCCCGGATCGACATCAAGCCGCAGCAGCCCAGCCCGGGCCTGCTCGACGCCGCCTTCACCAGCCGCGTCTTCGAGGAGAGCGGCGACTTCAGCGTCGACACTTTCTCCCTGCCCTTCCATCCTTACGATTCCTATGTCGGCGTCCGCGTGCCGCAGGGCGACCGGGACCGCGGTCTGCTCGTGACCGACAAGGACCACCAGGTCGACATCGTGACCGTCGATCCCTCGGGCCGGCCCGTCTCCCGCGACAAGGTCGTTGTCTCCCTCTACCAGATCGAGTGGCGCTGGTGGTGGGAGCGGAGCGGCGAGTCGCTCGCCCAGTACGTCTCCAACGTCCAGACCCGGCCGATCGCCGAGTCCACGGTCTCGACCCGGGACGGCGCCGGCCGTTGGACGTTCAAGATCCGCTATCCCGGCTGGGGCCGGTTCCTCGTCCGGGCCGAAGACCCCGTGAGCGGCCACGCCACGGGCCAGATCGTCTACGTCGACTGGCCGGGTTGGGCCGGCCGGGCCCGCGAGGAGGGCGGCCCCGGGGCGACGGCGCTCTCCCTCACCGCCGACAAGCCGTCCTACACGGTCGGCGAGAAGGCCGTCGTCTTCCTGCCCGAGGCGGTCCAGGGCCGGGCCCTGGTCTCCATCGAGAGCGGGACCTCGGTCCTCGACCTGATGTGGGTGCCCACGGTCAAGGGCGAGAACCGCTTCGAGGTCCCGCTCACGGCGGCCATGACGCCCAACGTCTATGTCCACGTCACGCTCCTCCAGCCGCACCGGGACAAGACGAGCGACACGCCCATCCGGCTCTACGGCGTCATCCCGCTCCTCGTCGAGGACCCGGCGACCAAGCTCGAGCCGGCGATCAAAGTGGCCGACGAGATCCGGCCCAGGGACAAATTCAAGGTCGAGGTCCGGGAGAGCGGCGGCCGGCCGATGTCCTACACGCTGGCCGTGGTCGACGAGGGCCTGCTCGGCCTGACCCGGTTCGCGACGCCCGACCTGCGCAAGGGCTTCTACAGCCGCGAGGCCCTCGGCGTCCGGACCTGGGACCTCTTCGACCTCGTGGCCGAGGCCTACGGGGCCGAGATGGCCCGCATCCTGGCCGTCGGCGGCGACGAGAGCGCCGATTCCAAGGACAAGGCCAAGCAGCCGCGACGCTTCCCGCCGGTCGTCCTGTTCGAGGGCCCGTTCGAGCTGAAGGCGGGCGGGAGCGGCGTCCACGAGCTGACGATGCCTCAGTATTTCGGGGCCGTCCGGGTCATGGTCGTGGCCGGACGGGGCGGGGCGTTCGGTTGGGCGGAGAAATCCGTGCCGGTCCGCCGCGACCTCATGACCCTGGCCACGCTGCCGCGGGTCGTGCGGCCCGGCGAGGACGTGGTCATGCCGGTCACGGTCTTCGTCGACGGATCCAAGATCAAGGAGGTCACGGTCACGGTCGAGACCAACGGCCTGTTCGAGGTCGTCGGCGAGCGCGCCAAGACCGTCGTTTTCGCCAAGCCCGGCGACCAGATCGTCACCTTCGCCCTCAGATCGACGGGCGGCATCGGGACGGGCGAGGTCCGCTACCGCGCCAAAGGCGGCGACGAGCGGATCGAGGACGCGATCAACATCCCGGTCCTGGCCTCGAACGCCCTCATCACCCAGACAACGCATCTCGAGATCGGCCCGGGGAAGACCGTCAGCCAGGCGGTCGTGCCGTTCGGGCTGGAGAACACGAACGACGTCGCCATGGAGGCGTCGTCCCTGCCGCCGCTCAACCTCGAGAAGAGGCTCGATTATCTCATCCAGTATCCCCACGGCTGCCTCGAGCAGACGCTCTCGGCGGCCTTCCCCCAGCTCTATCTCAAGAGCCTGGTCAAGCTCGACGACGCGCAGAAGTGGGAGGTCGAGGAGAACGTCAAGGCGGCCGTCCGGAAGCTGGTCCAGTTCCAGATGACCAACGGCGCCTTCTCGTACTGGCCGGGCGAGAGGGAAGGGCACGACTGGACGACCGCCTACGCCGGCTACTTCCTGCTCGAGGCGGCCCGCTTCGGCTACCACGTGCCCCAGGCCATGCTCGACGGCTGGCGGGCCAATCAGAAGCAGCTCGCCAACGCCTTCGTCACGGGCGGCGCTCCGGCCAAGCTCACCCAGGCCTTCCGGCTGTTCGGGCTGGCCCTGGCCCGCGATCCGGACCTGGGGGCCATGAACCGGCTCCGCGAGAGCGCCGAGCTGCCCGGCCTGGCCGGGATGATGCTGGCCGCGGCCTTCCAGATGACGGGCCAGACCGACGCGGCGGCCGACCTGGCCGAGCGCTCCAAGCCCGACTTCAAGCCCTACCGCGACGACAGCGACACGTTCGGCTCGGAGTTCCGCGACCGGAGCCTGGCCGTCCGGGCCTCCGTTCAGGCGGGCCGGTCGGCGAAGGTCAAGGACCTCGTCCTGGACATCTCGAAAACGCTCGCCTCCGACCTGTGGCTGTCCACCCAGGAGACCGCGTGGGGCCTGATGGCCGTCGCGGCGTACTACGGCAGCTCCGAGATCAAGCCGTTCCGATACCGCTTCGCGTGGGACGGAGAGAAGCCGGCCGACGTCTCGTCGGAGACGCCCTTCGACCGGCGCGAATATCCCGGCTTTCCGGCGAAGGGCCGGACGGTCGAGCTGACGAATCCCGAGGCGGGGCCGCTCTACGTCAACATCTACCGCCGGGGCGTGCCCCCGGCCGGGATCGAAACGGCCTCGTCCGAAGGGCTGTCGATCGAAGTCGCCTACCGGGATCTCAAGTGGAACACCAAGGCCATCGATGAGATCGGGCAGGGTCTCGATGTCGTAGCCGAGGTCCGGGTCAAGAACCTGACCCTCAACCGTCATAAGAACCTCGTGCTGACCCACCTCGTCGCGGCCGGCTTCCAGGTCAAGAACCCGCGGTTCGGCGGGGCGGAGGGGCAGCCCGCCGAGGTCGATTACCAGGACATCCGCGACGACCGCGTCTACACGTACTTCGAGCTGGGCGCGGGGGAAGTCAAGGTCTTCCACGTGGTCATGAACGCGTCTTACCGCGGACGCTACTACCAGCCGGGCGTGGCCGTCGAGGCCATGTACGACGCCTCCGTCCACGCCAATACGAAGGGACAATGGATCGAGATCGTCCGTTAGGACCGGAAGAAGCGGTCGTGAGGGCGCGTTCCCTCGCGGGGCGTCCCGGTCCGGCCTCCGGCAGGGAGCGGACTCTTGGGAGCGACCGTCAGAAGTGCGGCGGAGCGGCTCGGAGCCGCACTTCTGGGAAATATCTTTAGCAAGGGGAACGCCCTCACGATTCATTTCAATGGGCATAAGCAAAAGTTGCTGCCGATGAGCGCGAGAGCCTGTCAAGAGCGGGGACACGTACCCAAGGTACGTGTCCCCATTCTGAAGCGCCGCCCGCTGGCCGTCGCGGGGGCGATCTTCCTGCTCATCACGCTTTTCTGGTTCGCCGTCCCCGTCGTCCGCTTTAATGACCCCGTTTCGCCGGTGCTCTTCGGCGCCGGCGGCGAGCTGCTCGGAGCGCGTCCCGCGGCCGACGGGCAATGGCGCTTTCCGCCGGGCGAGAAGGTCCCGGAGCGGTTCTACGAGGTCCTCGTCAGGTTCGAGGACAAGCGCTTCTTCGCCCATCCGGGGGTCGATCCGCTGGCGCTCGCCCGGGCCGTGCGCCAGAACCTCCGCTCCCGGAAGGTCGAGAGCGGGGCCAGCACCATCACCATGCAGGTCGTCCGGCTGGCCCGCAAGAACCGGCCGCGGACGTATCTCGAAAAATTCAAGGAGGCGGCGCTGGCCCTGAGGCTCGAGACGCGCCGCTCGAAGCGGGCGATCCTGGCCCTCTTCGCCGCCCACGCGCCCTTCGGCGGCAACGTCGTCGGCCTCGACGCCGCTTCCTGGATCTATTTTGGCCGGAGCCCGGAGCGGCTGAGCTGGGCCGAGGCCGCGTTCCTGGCCGTCCTGCCCAACGATCCCGGGCTGTTGGCCTCGGCCGAGGGGCGGGCCCGGCTTCTCGACAAGCGCGACCGCCTTCTGCGCCGGCTCGAGGCCAAGGGGATCCTGCCGGAGCTCGAGGGCCGCTTGGCCCGCGCCGAGAGGATGCCCGACCGGGTCCGGTCCGTGCCGCGCGAGGCGCCGCACCTCCTCGACACGCTGGCGGGCGGGCCCGGCGCCGCGCCGCCGTTCCGCTCCTTCGTCGACGCCGGCCTGCAGAGATCGGTGAGGCGGGCCGTCGAACAGCACGGCGCGCGGCTCCGCGAACGGGACATCCGGAACCTCGCCGCCGTGGTCGTCGACAACCGCGAGGCCGCGGTCGCCGCCTACGTCGGCAACGTCGGTCTGGAGCGTCGGGAGGAGGAGGGCCAAAGCGTCGACATCCTCCGCAGCCGGCGGAGCACCGGGAGCATCCTCAAGCCGTTCCTCTACGCGTCCATGCTCAAGGAGGGCGGCCTGACGCCGGTCACCCTGGTCGCCGACACGCCCGTGCGCTACGAGGGCTTCAAGCCGGAGAACTTCGACCGCCGTTTCCGCGGCGCGGTCCCGGCCCGGGCGGCCCTGGCCTGGTCGCTCAACGTCCCGGCCGTGCGCGAGCTCCGGGAGTACGGCATCCCGCGGTTCGCGAACCGGCTGAGGCAGTGGGGGATGACGACCATCGACCGTTCGCCCGAGGACTATGGGCTGACGCTGGTCCTTGGCGGGGCCGAGGGGCGGCTCGTCGAGGTCGCGGCACTATACGCCAGGCTGGCCCAGCTCGCGTCGGGAGCGCCCGGAGGCGGGCGGGAAGTGAGGCTGCTGAGA
>JBFYNT010000088.1:0-13746 GCA_041304225.1 Candidatus Aminicenantota bacterium | reverse complement strand
TGCATCCGGGTCGACGGCAAGAGCATGATCGACGCCTACATCGACGACGGCGACCACGTCCTGCTCGAGCGGACCAACCTGGCCAACTCCGGCGAGATGGTCGTGGCCATGCTCGACGACGGCTCGGTCACGCTCAAGCGCCTGCGCCGCGACAACGGCCAGGTCTTCCTCGTCCCGGAGAACCCGGCCTTCCAGCCGATCGCGGCGCCCTCGGCCAAGATCCTGGGGCGGGTCATCGGCATCATGCGCAAGTACTGAACGGGGCGGAGCCCCGATATCGCGTCCCCTTCGCGGAAGGGGAGAACAAGGGAATCGGATCGCCGGACAGAAAGGAGGAGAGGTGTCCCTGTCGCAAAACGGGCGGCGCTACATCGTCCACGTCGACATCGACGCCTTCTTCGCCGCCGTCGAGGTCCTGCTCGACCCCTCGCTCGCGGGCCGGCCGGTCATCGTCGGCGGCCTGCCGCACGAGCGCGGCGTGGCCTCGACCTGTTCCTACGAGGCCCGCAAGTTCGGCGTCCACTCCGGGATGCCCCTGCGCGAGTGCTACCGGCTCTGCCCCCAAGGCGTCTTCGTCCGCGGCAACTACCACGTCTACCAGTCCTTCTCCGAGCGCTTCTTCCGGGTCCTGCACGCCGCGACCCCGGACGTCGAGGAGGCCTCGCTCGACGAGGCCTACCTGGAATTCACCCGCTGCGGCCATCTCTATCCCTCGTTCCCGGAGGCGGCCCGCGAGCTCAAGCGGCGGGTCGAGCGCGAGATCGGGGTCACCGTCTCGGTCGGCGCGGCGCCGAACAAGGTCCTGGCCAAGCTGGCCACGGGCCGGGCCAAGCCGGCCGGCTTCTTCGAGATCCGCGTGGGCGAGGAGGCCGCCTACCTCCGCGACCTCGGCATCGAGGCCCTGCCCGGCATCGGGCCCAAGGCCCAGGTCGTCCTGCGCCTGATGAACATCCACAAGATCGGCCAGTTGTGGGACCTGCCGCGGGCCACCCTGCACACGCTCTTCGGCTCGGGCGGCGACGACATCTACCTCCAGTCGCGCGGCCTCGACAGCCGGCCGCTCGTCTCGCGGACCCTGCCCAAGTCCGTGTCGCGCGAGACGACCTTCCTCGAGGACCTCTGGGACAAGCGCCTGCTCCTGGCCCACCTGGCCTACCTCTGCGACCGGCTGACCCTGGCCCTGCGCGAGGACCGGCTCTACGCCCACGTCATCGAGGTCAAGGCCCGCACCGCCGACTTCAAGACCGAGATCAAGCGACGCCTCGTCCTGTCGCCGCTCCAGGACACGGCCCGGATCTACAAGATCGCCGAGGAGCTCTTCCTCGAGCTCTTCACCGGCACGCGGCTGGCCCTGCGCCTGGTCGGGGTCAAGGCCGCCGAGCTGGTGCGGGTCCGGCCCCTGGCGCTCTTCGAGCCCTATTCGGAGCGGCCCGAGCGACTGGGCCGGGCCCTCGACCAGGTCCGCGACAAGTACGGCTTCGGCTCGCTGCTGACGGCCCGGGAGAGACTGCTCGACGCCGTCTACGCCTCCGACCCGCGGCGGGGCTACGTCCTCAAGACCGCGTCCCTGACGAAGTGAGGGGAGACCAGAGCGCCATGTTCGTCCCGCTCCGCATCCATTCGACGTACAGCCGGGGCCGGGGCGGCGTCACGCTCGAGGAGGCCTCGGGCTGGGCGGCGGCGCGGCGGCTCCCGGCCGCGGGGCTCGCGGACCTCGGCAACATCTACGGCTGGGGCAAGTGGAAGCGCGTCGCGCCGGACGGCGGGTACCGGCCGCTCTTCGGCTGCGAGCTCGAGTGCGGCGGCCGGCGGTTCGTCTTCCTGGTCAAGACGCGCGAGGGCTACCCGAACCTCATGGAGATCTTCAACCGGAAAGAGATCCGCGAGACGGCCGGGCTCGTCGTCATCTACGTGCCGGGCGGGGGAGAGGCGGGGGCCAAGGCCAAAAACGGGGGCACGGACAAAGAGGACATGCCCTCGCCGGTCAGCGAGGACGCGTGTCTGGCCGACCTGCGCGAGAAGGTCGCGTTGGGCGATCTGTACTTGGGGGCGGAGTTCGGGAATTTCCAACGGCTTCGGGAATCCGACTTACCTGTCGTCTGGGCCAACCCGCTCAAGTACCTGGCCAGCCCCGAGCGTCTCGTCCTCCTCCACGCCATCGAGAAGAAGGTCCCGTACCCGCCCGAGCGCGACCGGCTGCTCGCGAAAGTGCGGATCTTCGGCCCCGATCAGGAGGCCCTGGCCCTGCGCCGCTTCGGCGACGCCGCCAAGGACGCCCTGGCCCGGACGGCCGAAGTCGCCGAAAAGTGCGAGTTCACCTTCGACGGCCTCGTCCCCGGCCTCCCGGCCGACCTCTTCCCGCGGGGCCTCCGCGAGGTCGTCGCGGAGCGCCTCGCGGCCGCCAAGGACCTGACCTGGAAGGAGCGCCAGCGGGCCCGCCGCGAGCTCGCCGCCGTCGAGCAATCGGGCTTCGGTCCCTACTTCCTCGTCGTCCACGACATCGTCGAGTTCGCCCGCCGCCGCGGCATCCTCCACAACCTGCGCGGCTCGGGGGCCTCGTCCTTCCTGGGCTGGCTCCTCGGCCTGTCCCACGTCAATCCCATCGCGTTCGACCTCTACTTCGAGCGCTTCCTCAACCGCGGCCGGCCCGACCCTCCCGACATCGACATCGACTTCGACTCCCGCCGCCGCGACGAGGTCCTGCGCTACGTCCTCGAGCGCTACGGCGCGGGCCGGACGGGCGCGGCCTACGTCTGTTCGCTCAAGGACTTCGGCGGCCGGTCGGCCCTCTACGAGACGCTCCGGGCCTTCGGCGTGCCGCCCGACGAGGCCCGCGGCCAGTCCAAGCGCGTGCCGTACTTCGCCGAGCCGTCCTGGCTGCGGCGGGCCGCCCCCGCCCCCGGCCGCCTCGACGCCTGGAAGCTGGCCGCCGAGCTGCAGGACGTCTACCGCGAGATCTCGCTCCACGTCGGCGGGGTCATCCTGACCCCGGGCCCGGTCGAGCGTTGGCTGCCCCTCGAGACTTCGGCCAAGGGCCTGCGCATGACCCACTTCGACAAGGACGCCGTCGAGGACCTGCGGCTGATCAAGCTCGACCTCCTCTCGGTGCGGGGCCTCGCGGCCATCTCGGAGACGAAGGAGAAGCTGAAGCTCCGGGCGCTCCCGGCCGGCGACGCGGCGACCTACGCCACCCTGCGGGCCGCCCGGACGGTCGGCTGCTTCCAGGTCGAGAGCCCGGCCATGATGAATCTCCTGCGGCGGATGAAACCCGCCGACGTCCACGAGATCACCCAGGCCCTGGCCTTGGTCCGTCCCGGGCCGACCGAGAGCGGCATGAAAGAGGCCCTCCTGCGGCGGAGGAACGGACGAGGGACGGCGGGACCGGCGGCCGTCCCCGACGATCCATTCCTGGCCCGCATCCTGCCCGAGACCGGCGGCATCCTCCTCTACGAGGAGCAGGTCATGCAGGTGGCCGAGCGGGTGGCCGGGATGCCTCCGGAGGAAGGCGATCTCCTGCGCCGGAGCCTGCGCAAGGGCCGGGGCGGCGATCCGGCCCTGCGGACCAAGTTCGCCCGCGAGGCCGGCGAGCGCGGCTACGCGCCGCAGGACGTGGAGCGGCTGTGGACGACCATGGAGAAGTTCTCCTCCTACTCCTTCAACAAGGCCCACAGCGCCTCCTACGCCGCCATGGCCTACCAGGCCGTCTACCTCAAGGTCCACCACCCCGTGACGTACTTCGCGGCGGTGCTCAACGCCGGCGGCGGCTACTACGATCTCCCGGAGTACGTCGCCGAGGCCAAGAGGAACGGCGTCCGCATCCTGGGACCGGACGCCAACCGCAGCGGGGCCGGCTTCGAGGTCGAGGGCGGGGCCATCCGGGTCGGCCTGACCTCGATCAAGGGGCTGGGCCTGAAGCCGGTCGAGCGCGTCCTCGAGGAGCGGCGGGCCGGCGGCGACTTCCTCTCGGTCGAGGACTTCCTGGCCCGGGCGAAGCCGGGCCAGGCCGAGCTCCTGGCCCTCATCCGGGCCGGCGTCTTCGATACCCTCGAACCGCGGCGGACGCGCCAGGTCCTGCGCTACTTCCGGGGCCTCGAGCACATGGAAGATGTCGCCGACATCGCCCCGAACGAGAAGCGGCGCATGCTCTTCGAGTCGCTCGGCTTCCTGACGGAGGGCGACGACCTCGACCTCTACGAGGGCAAGCGGCCGCCGCTGCGGGTGAAGGACCTCAAGGACTGCGCCGGGACCCTGGTCGAGCTCGTCGTCCGGGTCGTCGACGCCCGCCAGCGGGTGACCTACGGCGCCCCGCACGGCGGGGGGAACGGCCACGGGGGACCCGGCGGATACGGCGGCGGGAACGGGGACGGGGGCGACGACGCCGAGCCGGAGACGGCGGAGGAGGAGCGCGGGGGATACGGCGTCGGGACGAGCGGCGCAAAGTATTTTTACATGTTCGAGGACGAGACGGGGCTCCTCGAGGGCGTCGGCGAGACGCGGTGCGCCACCTATGGGACGCCGCCGGTCTGCTTCCTCAGGGGCGAGGTCCGCAAGGACGGGGAGGGCGTCCCCAAGATCACCAAGTGCGCCTTTTTGAGGTCCTTCTGATGAAAGTCCGCGCCGCGGCGACTCGCCCGATTTCCAGTTTTCTATCCGATTCTTTATCGGGTCTTCATATTTCTTCAAGAAAATGGCCTTGTGAGGATATTGGCATGCTTTTCGCTGTAAATAATGATACGGAGGTCGATATGAACGGCTACCGGTTCTCGGCTTACGTCGTCCGCGACCGCGAAGGATGGGCGGCCCATTGCCCGGAATTCCCCGACTGCCGGGCCCGTGGCGTGACCTATGAGGAGGCTTTGGACAACCTCCGGGACGTCATCCGCATCTTCGTCGAGGACGGCCTCGGCGACGACGAGGCGCCGCCCCAGCACGACGGATTGAAGCTCACGACGCTGAGCGTCTGACCGGGGGCGAGGTCCCGCGCCGGGGCCGAGGGAGGCCCGGCTCCGTCCGCCATCATATTTCGTTGCCTCCGCGCACGGGTTTTGGATTAGAATACCTTCTCTCGGAGTCATTCCCCGAAGGAGAAGGTCATGAAAAGAGCTCTCGGTCTCACCTCCGTCCTCCTGGTCCTGCTGATCCTCGTTCCGACGTTACCGGCGGCCCAGGCCGAGTCCGCGCCGCCCGCCAAGAGATCGATCGCGCTCGACGATCTGTTCAAGATCAAGGGCGTCGGCGATCCCCAGCGCTCGCCCGACGGGAAATGGGTCGCCTACACCGTCGGCACGACCGACCTCGAGAAGGACAAGCGCGACACCGACCTGTGGATGGTCGGTTGGGACGGCGGCGAGGAGATCCGCCTGACCTCGAGCCTCGACGGCGAATCGACGCCCCGCTGGAGCCCGGACGGCCGCTATCTCGCCTTCCTGGCCTCGCGCGGTACCGAGGAGGAGAAGAAGCTCGGCGCCCAAGTGTGGCTCCTCGACCGCCGGGGCGGCGAGGCCCAGCGGCTGACCGACGTCAAGGGCGGCGTCGGGGCCTACGCCTGGTCGCCGGACGGGAAACGCCTGGTCCTCGTCGTCGGCGAGCGGGACCCGGCCGACGAGCCGGAGAAGCTGGAGGGGTGGAAACGGAAGACGACGCCTCCCATTGTCATCGACCGCTATCGTTTCAAGCGGGACCGCGCGGGCTATCTCAAGACGCTCGGCACGCACCTCTGGCTCTTCGACGTGGCCAGCCGCAAGGCCGAGCAGCTGACCTCCGGCGCGTACAGCGACGGCTCGCCCGTCTGGTCGCCGGACGGAACGCGGATCGCCTTCTCAAGCGACCGAGGCCCCGATCCGGACCGCAATCCCGATTCCAACGTGTTCGTGGTCGAGGCCAAGCCAGGCGCCGAGGTCAAGCGGCTGACCTCGAACGAAACCCCGGACGGCGGTCGTCCCGCCTGGAGCCCCGACGGCCGTTGGATCGCCTTCCTCTTCGGCGACGAGCCCCGGTTCTCGGCCTACAGCCTGAGCAAGTTGGCCGTCGTGCCCTTGGCCGGCGGCGACGCCAGGGTCTTGACGGCCGCTCTCGACCGCCCTGTCTCGGGGCCCTTGCTCTGGACGGCCGACGGAGCGAGCCTTCTTTTCCTGGCCGAGGACGACCGAGAATCCTACGTCGGGCGCGTTCCCGTCGGCGGGGGGCCGGTCGAGAAGCTGACATCGGGCCGGCGCACGGTCTCGAACATCTCCCTCGGCCCGGACGGTGCGATCACCCTGCTCGCCGGGTCGGCCACCGAGGTCGGCGAGGTCCAGGCCCTCGAGAACGGGAATTTAAGGCGCCTGACGCGCCAGAACGACGCTCTCTTCGCCGGCCTCGAGCTCGGCCTCACGGAGCCGTTGACCTCGAAGAGCAAGGACGGCACGGTGGTCAACAGCATCCTCGTCAAGCCGGCTTCCTACGTTCCCGGCCGGCTCTACCCTCTGCTCCTCCGCATCCACGGCGGGCCGAACGGCCAGGACGGCTGGAGCTTCAGCTTCGAGCGCGAGTTCTTCGCGGCCCAGGGCTACCTCGTACTCGCCGTCAATTACCGCGGCAGCTCGGGGCGCGGGAGCGCCTTCCAAAAGGCCATCTTCGGGGACTGGGGCCGCAAGGAGGTCATGGATCTCCTCGGGGCGGTCGACCAGGCCGTGGCCCTGAAGATCGCCGATCCGGCCCGTCTGGGCATCGGCGGCTGGAGCTACGGCGGCATCCTGACGGACTACACGATCGCCACCGACACCCGTTTCAAGGCCGCCGTCAGCGGCGCGGGCAGCGCCCTGCAGCTCTCGATGTACGGCAGCGACCAGTACATCCGCCAGTACGAGCTCGAGATCGGCGTGCCCTGGAAGGCCCTGGACCGCTGGATCCGCGTTTCCTATCCGTTCTTCCAGGCCGACCGGATCAAGACGCCGACGCTGTTCATGGGCGGGGAGAAGGACTTCAACGTCCCGATCATCGGCGGCGAGCAGATGTACCAGGCCCTGAAGAGCCTGGGCGTCGAGACCGAGCTCGTCGTCTATCCGGGCCAATTCCACGGCATCACGACGCCGAGCTACAACAAGGACCGCTTCGAGCGCAACCTGGCCTGGTACGACAAGTTTCTGAAGCCCGCGAAGTAGCGGCCGCCCCGGATCAGCGCGCCGTAAGTCTCTCGATGGCCGCGGCGACCTTCTCGCGGTGGCGCAGCAGGTCGAGCGGGTCCTTGGTGTAGTCCTTGCCGCTCGTGAAGAGCGCGGCCGGGAAGTCGAGGAGCCGGGCGGCCCCGGCGGCCGCCGACTTGAGAGCGGGTTTTCCCTTAGCGGACTCGACGGCCTTCCGGAGCAGCACGAAATACTCGTGATCCTCGATCCCTTCGCGCAGGATCTCCCAGCGGACGGAATCAACGGGACCGCAGAGGTACTTCGTCTTATCGGTCCCAGGATCGCGGTTGGGGGGATAGAGGAACCGGCCGTCGCCGTTTCCCCAGTGATTGACCTGGCCGTAGGGAACCCCATAGCCGACGGTATAGGACATGGGGTCTTGCCACGGGTCCTGCAGGACGCCCGGCGGGAAGAGGGTCGGGCTGTTCCAGTAGTCGGCCCGCCAGACGAGGATGCCCTCGAGACCCCACTTGTAGGTCATCCACAGCCACATCCGCAGGTTGACGGCGGGGTGGTCGATGAACAGCGTCACCCAGGGGCTCTTGGGGCCGGTGCAGAGGTAGGACCAGAATTCGCGGCCCTTCGGGGCGAGCTCGGCCACGGCCTTGGGATCGACCCGGTCGAAGATGGTGCAGCCGATCTCGGAGACGTCCATGATCTCGGGACCGGGGCGGTGCTCGGTGATGAACCGGGTCAGGCGCGGCGCGTTCCTGCGGATGTTGAGCATGCCCTCGCGGACGAAGGGGTAGTCCTTGGGGTCGGGCTCGTCGAACCAGTAGATGTACTCGCGTCCGAGCCAGCCGTTGGCGGCCAGGTGCGATTCGACCTGCTTCAGGTATTGGCTGAGCAGGGCCTCGTACTCGGGCGTGCCCTGGCGGAAGCCGCAGAAGCTCCCTTCCTGCCGGCTGTAGAACGACCCCGTCCCAAGCCCCTCGAGGGGCAGGTTGTAGGCGTTGAAGCCGAGCTCGTCGAGGACGCGGCGGGCGCCCCGGTCGAACTCGGAGAAATCGACGGCGACCTTCATGCCGTCGAGCGGCATCTCGAAATCGCCTCCCACGAGGAGACTGTCGATCCACGCCTCGGGTCCCTTGGGGGCGGCCGTTAGGACGAGGTCGTCGAACCACGCGGTCCCCTGGGTCGTTCCGCCGTTCGCCCGGAAGGCCGGAAAGAGGCTCAGCCGGAGGCTCGCGGCCTCGTCGCCGAGGCGGGGGAATTCCAGCGTGCCTTGCGACCAATCCGCCGTCCCCTCGAAGACCTTGAGCAGGTTCGCTCCCGCGATCCAGGCCCCCTCGGAGGTGAAGAACTCGCAGAGGACGGTGAAGTGCTGGCCGGGTTCCGCGGTCCGGGCCCAGAAGGTCAGCTTGAGAGGGGAATGGGCGGCGATCGGAACGGCGGCATCGTATTCCGCCGCGACGTTGCGTTCGACCGTGTCGTCCACGACCTTGTAGGCCCGGCCGCCGCCGTGGACGCCCTCGGAGACGAACTCGCCGCCTTTCCAGAAGACGCCGGACGCGCCGACCTTCATGGGATAGAGCTCGAACGGGGAGGTTGGCGCGACGCGGTGCGCGCGCATATCTTGGTAATAGAGGTCGACGACCCGCTCGAGCTCCTCCCGCGTCTCCAGGTTGTGATAGGCCTTGATGTCGCCCGTGGGCAGGCCGAATGAGGACCGGACGGAGGCGGTCTCGGGGAGCGTGAAGCTCCGGACCGTCAGCTCGACCGGGACGCGGCAGGACCAGCCTTCGGCCGCGAGCGAGAGTTCGCTCCTGTAGAGTCCGGGAGCGGCGTCGGTCGGGACGCGAACCGTGATCCAAAGAGGATGGTTCTCGCCGGCCGCGGCCGTGAAGGGGCCGCTATAAGGCGGCAGGGGATCGGGCCACCAACCGGCCTCCCCTAGAGCGTCCGTCGGCGCCGTCACCTTGACGTACTCGACGTGGCGGACGGAAATGTCCGCGGCGGCGATCGTCGCGCCCTGGCCGCCGGCGAGCGGGCCGGCTTCGACGGCCACGGCGTCCATCCGGACCGAAGGCCGGAGGACGAGGAGGAACGGCTCGTACTCGTTCCGCGCCGCCGCGATCCGGATGACGCCTCGCTCCGTCGCCGGGACGGGGTCGTCCCGCATGACCTTGTAGGCGCCTTCGGCCCACCAGACGGCGCAGGACCCGTCGTTCCGGACGAGGTAGCCGTATCCCGGCGTCGCGGCCGCGGCCGCCGCGGCGGGGAGCGCCGCCGCGCAGGCCAGTATCCAGAGAATGGACCATCGTGATTTTGCTGTCATGGCGTCCCTTTCAGCGGAGTTTCTTGACCCGCTTGGCGATACTTTTCCGGATCATCTTTGGGGATCGTTGAGAGGATTCTAGCGCCGGCCGCGAGGACAAGTCAAAGGCCACGATCGCTCTCCGTGAGATCACGGTCGGGTTCCGAGCGTCTTTGGGATTGGAGGGGGAGGTGGATCGCGGCCCTTGACATCGAGGCGATAGGAGAATATATAATATGCTAGAGTATGATATGGTAAGAAAAACAGTTGTCATGGACGAAAAGCTGGCCGAGGACATCGACCTTTTCGCCAGGAAAGAGGCCCGGGATTTTTCGGGGGCGCTGCGTTATGCCGCCCGGATCGGTCTTCTGGCCGTCGAGAATCCTGATCTGACCGTTCAAGAGATCAAAGAGATCCTCGAGGCCAAGGCCGAATACGAGGCCGGACGACTGACCGAGCTGGATCCCCGGGCCCTCTGATGCGGCTCCTAGAAACAGCGAAATTCCAGAAGCTCCGAAAGAGGCTCAAAGACAAGGCCGAACGGGACGCGTTGAAAGCGGCGATCCTGAAGGCTATCGACAACCCCGAAGCGGGAAAGAAGCTCAAAGGCGAGTTCCGGGATCTCTGTTCGCTCAGGTTCTCGGCGCGCGGGCAGTCCCGGCGCCTGATCTATAAACGAGAGGGTGACGCCCTGATCTTGTTCTCCTTCGGGCCCCGGCAGGGCGTTTATAAGTGATCAGGAAATAGCCGGGCGCTCGGCCGGAAAGCGTTCGAATTCCCGTCGTTCGACGATCTCGCGAAGATGCCCGACGAGGGAGACGAGCTCGCCGAAGGTGTTGTAAAGCGCGACCGGCGCGACGCGCACGATGTCGGGGGGACGAAAATCGGGGACGACGCCGCGGACACGCAGGGCCTCGGCGATGCGCATGGCCTCCGGGTGGACGAGGGCGACGTGGCCACCGCGGCGGGCGTCTTCGCGCGGCGTGCCGATCGAGAAGCCATAAGGCGCATCCGCGAGAAGCGCGTCGGCCATTTCCATCAGGAAGCGCGTCATCCGAAGCGACTTCCCGCGGATGGCGGCCATCCCGGCCTCCTCGAAGATCCCCAGCGAGCCGATGAGGGGGGAGGCGTTGAGGATGGCCGGGGACGAGATCTGCCAGCGGCCCGCGCCGGGGCCGGGCTCGAAGTCGAGGGACATGTCGAACTGCCTGTCCTTGGCCGAGCCGAACCAGCCGGCCAGGGCCGGCTCTGCGCCGAAGTGACGCCGGTTGACATAGAGGAACGCGGCGGTGCCGGGGCCGCCGTTGAGGTACTTGTAGCCGCACCACATCGCGAAATCGACGCCCCAGCGGTCGAGCTCGTGCGGAACGGCGCCGACCGAGTGGGAGCAGTCGAAGCCGATGGGAACGCCTTTCTCGCGGGCCCGGGCGGCGAGGAACTCCATGTCGAGGAGCTGGCCGCTCCGGTAGAGGACGGAAGGCAGGAGGACCAGGGCCGCTGTGTCGTCGATGCGGGCGGCGATCTCGCGTTCGTCCAGGGTCAGTCCGTCCCGGCTGCCGACGAGGACGAGGTGACCGGCCGGATCGAGCCCCCTCAGCTTGAGGATGCTCTTCAAAGCATAGATGTCCGTTGGGAAATCGAGGGCGTCGGCGACGATCTTCGTCCGGCGGCCCTCGGGCTTGTAGAAGGTGTTGACCAGGGTGTGGATGTTGACCGTGGTCGTCCCGGACATCACGACCTCGTCGGGGGCGGCGCCGACGAGGGGAGCGCAACGGGCGCCGAGACGCTCGGCGAGATGGAACCAGGGCGGATCGGCTTCGAGCCAGCCCCGGACGGCGAGTCGCTTCCAGGACTTGACGGCCCTCGCGAGCGCGGCTTCGGAATCGCGGGAGAGCAGGCCCAGCGAGTTGCCGTCGAGGTAGATAGCGCCGGGCGGCGTGGCGAAACGCCGCCTGAACCTCCTGAGCGGGTCCGCCCGGTCGAGGCGCCGGGCTTCATCTCGGAACGCCTTCAACTCGTCGGTCATGCCTGCCGCCTTTCAAGACGGGGGACGCGTCCCTCGTAGCTCGGGACTGCCCATGAGGGCTGTCCCGGAGGGACATGTCCCCTCGCTCAAGCCCGGCCTGACGCCGGATTCCATAACAGTTCGGGCGCGACCGGAAAAGGGGGACAGAGTATTGTGTCCCCGATTTATTTCCTCTTGTCGGGATAGGGCGGGTGCTTGGGCACCTCGACCGGGTCCTTGGCGATGAGCTCCTGGAGGTGCTTGACGGCCGCCTCGAGCTGGGCGTCCTTGCCGTTGAAGGTCGCGTGGGGCAGGTTGTCGACCACGATGTCCGGGTCGACGCCGTGGCCCTCGATGAGCCAGGCGCCCTCGGGCCCGTAAACGCCCGTCTCGGCCGCCGAGGCCAGTCCCCGGTCGACGAGGACGTTGGACGAGCTCAGCCAGATCTCGCCGCCCCAGGTCCGGGTCCCGATGACCTTGCCCAGGCCCAGGCGCCGGAAGCCCTCGGCGAAGGCTTCGCCGTCCGAGGCGGTGCGCTCGTTGCACAGAACGACCAAGTGGCCGCGAAAGGCGTGCTGCATGTTCCAGGTCGGCTTGCCCACCCGGTCCTGCCAGTAGAACCAGGCTTTGCGCAGGAGCTTCTCCAGGATCCAGGAGTCGATGTTGCCGCCGCGGTTGTGACGGACGTCGATGATCAGCCCCTTGCGGTCGAAGACCGGATAGAAGTTCTTGACCCATTCCGTATAGTTGTCGCCGCCCATGGCCCGCAGGTGGACGTAGCCGATCTCGTTCTTGGAGGCCCGCTCGACCTGGAGGCGCCGCGTGTACTCCCACTCGGAGTAGCGGAGGTCGGCCTCGGCCCCCGGCGTGATGGGCACGACGATCTCCTTGCGGGCCGGGCCGCCGCCGGACGGCTTGACCTCGAGGAGGACCTGCTGGCCGGCCGTGTTGCGCAGGAGGAGCGACGGGTCGGCGGCGCTCAGGGTCGGGACGCCGTTGATGCCCGCGACGATCTCGCCCTCGCGGATGGCCGACATCGGCTTCCCGAGCGGCGACAGGTTGTCCTGGTACTCCGGGTCCGACCGGAAGATGTGCTCGATGCGGTAGCCCCCCATAGCTTCGTCGCGGACCAGGCGCGCCCCGAGCGAGCCGGGCGACACGCTGTCGGACGGCTGCCTCTGGTCGCCGCCGCGGACGAAGGTGTGCAGGGCCGAGAGCTCGCCGACCAGGTGGGCCAGGAGGTCGTTGAGCTCGGCCCGGTCGCTGACGCGGTCGACGAACGGACGGTGCCGCTCGAGCAGGCCTTCGTAGTCGACGTTGTGGAGGTTGCGGTCGTAGAAGTAGTCGCGCTCCATGCGCCAGGCGTCGACGAACATCTGCCGCCACTCCTCGCGCGGGTCGACGGAGAAGGTCCATTTGGAGAGGTCGACGCGGCGCTCGCCGAGCGTCTGCGCGGTCGGCTGGGCCGTCCCGGCGTCGATGATGTAGATGTCGCCGCCCTTGCGGACCAGGAGCTTCTTGCCGTCGGCCGAGAGCTCGAAGCCCCGGACGTCCTCGACGAGCGTCTTGGCCTGGACGTTGCGGTTCTTGATCTCGACGGCCTGGAGCTTGGGCTGGCCCGCGGCGTTCGAGCCCTCGTCGACGACGAACAGGGTCTTGTCGCCGGCGGCCAGGCCGGAGTAGACGCCGGCCGGGAGCGGGACCTCGAAGACGCGGTCCTGGATCCCGGCGAGCTCGACGGCGACCTTGACCGCGGGGGCCGGCTTCTCCGGCTCCTTGGCCGCTTTACCGGAGCCTGCCTTCGATTTGGCCTCGGCCGGCTTCTCCTCTCCGCCCTCCTTTTTTTCGACTTGGAGCTCGGTCGCCGGGGCGAACGGGAAGGGGTCCTTGCCGCTCAATCCGGCGGCGTAGATCTTGGCCGTCTTGTCGAAGTAGGGCTCGGGTTGGCGCGGTCCCCAGGGGCTGCCGACAGCGCTCCGGAACCAGCGGTCGGACAGGAAGTAGAGCCACTTGCCGTCCGGGCTCCAGGCGGGGTTGTAAGAATCGACGCGATCGTTGGTCATCTCCGCCGTCCGCCCGGTCTCGGCCTCGAGGAGGACGATCTGGCTGAAGCCGTTCGAGGCGCCCTGGACGTAGGCGAGCCAGCGGCTGTCGGGGGACCAGGCCAGGTCGCCGAACATGCCGATGTCGGAGACACCGATCCGGCTCAGGGCCTTCTTGCCCATGTCGAAGAGCCAGAGCTGGTTGTCTTTGTCGGCGAAGGCGAGCCGCTTGCCGTCGGGAGAAGGGACGCCGTCGAAGCGGATGACCTTGGCCCCGGT